>JAAZAB010000338.1 GCA_012514555.1 Lentisphaerota bacterium | reverse complement strand
GTAATGGTCGCAGATGGTCACGGCAATGACCTTCTTGGCCTCCGCCTGCTGCACGATGAACCGGTCAAGGTGGTCCCGGATTTCGCGGGGCTTCAAATTGAACTCCCGGATGCGGCGGAGCGCCTCGATGTTTCCGGCCGACTGGGCCGCGCCCGGGCGGGCGGCGCCCGCTTCGCGGCCGGCCTGTGAAAAGATGGACTGGAAATCGGCCCCGCGGAAGATGTCATGGAGAGTCGGCGGGGCTTCGCCTTCGGGCTTTTTCGGGGGCTGTTCGGTTTCGCTCACGGCGTTGAATCAGTAGGCGTTTTTCCAGGCGAACAGGGTTTTGGACAGGATTTTGAAGTCGAACGAAAGGGACCAGTTTTCGAGATAGAAGAGGTCGTACTTGACCCGCTCCCGGACATCAGTGTTGCCGCGCAGGCCGTTGACCTGGGCCCACCCGGTCATGCCCGGCCTCGAGAGGTGGCGCGACATGTATCCCTGGATATCCTCCTTGAAGTGGCTTACGAAGTGGGGCCGTTCGGGGCGAGGCCCCACGAGGCTCATGTCGCCCTTCAGGACGTTCCAGAGCTGGGGCAGCTCGTCGATATTCCACGCGCGCAGAAACTTGCCGATGCCGGTCCGCCGCGGGTCGTTCTCCCGCGCCCAGACCGGGCCGGTCTCCTGCTCGGCATTCTCAAGCATGGTCCGGAATTTGAACATGGTGAAGCGCCGGCCTTTTTCGCCAATGCGCTCCTGGAGGTAAAAGGCGGAGCCTTTCGAACTGCGCTTGATCAGGAGCACGATCACCAGGCAGGGCAGGGAAAAGAGAAGGATGCCCAGGGCTGCGCCGACGACGTCCGAGGCGCGCTTGATCATTCGGTTCCAGAAGCGGTCGAGGGGCCACGGCTTGATCCCGATCACGGGGATGTCGTGGATCACCTGCATTTCCACGCCGCCCGTCAGCATCTGGAAGGTGTCTGGAACAAGCTGGAACGTCACGAGCGCCTGTTCGCACTGCATGATCAGCCGCACGATTTGCGCGTGCCCGATTGACGTGTCGGTGAGAATGACCCGGCTGACCTTGTGTTCCGAGAGCCAGCGCCCAATTTCGGAAACGTCGCCCAGGACCAGGCCCGGGGGCACGCTTTCGTGGGGCTGCTCATGGCCCGTTCGCAGAAAGCCCACGACGCGGGAGCGCAGGCGCTGCTCGCGGTCGAGCACGCTCTTGATGTGGCCGGCGATCCAACCCACGCCGAGAACGAGAACAGACCGGGTCGTCGCATGATGCCGAGCAAGGTGCAGCTCCAGCTGGAACAAAAGCCGCTTCTCCACCAGGACGAAAAGGAAAACAACGGGCAGCGCGACGAACGCCATTATTCGCGAAAAAGGAGGCTCGGTCCGGATCGAGAACGCAAGCGCCACGGCCAGGACAAAGCCGAGCAGGGTGCCCCTCAACAGGCGCGGGATTCTGTCCGGAAATGACCCGAACTGGGGGCGTACGTAAAGGCCCAGGGTCTGGAAGACAAAAAGGAACCCCATGGTCGCGACAAGCGCGCCCTTGAAATAGAGCTCGTACAGGTGCGGCGGCGGCGTGTCGTGGAACATGGGGATCAGGCCGCTGTCGAAGCGCGCCCAGGCGGCCGTCATGAAGCCGCCGCAAATGAAGATTGCGTCGGTCAGCACGGCCAGGGCGCTCATTGCCGCATCGCTTGTGTCCCGCCCTCTCATGCCATCACCTTACCAGCATGGCCTTGGCCAGAGCCCCGGCCTTGTCCGGGCCGTCAACGATCGAAACCAGCTCCAGAGCGAACTCGAAACAGGCGCCTGGCCCGATACCGGTCACCAGGCGCCCGTCCACAACCACCCGCTCCGAAGATCGGCCGGATGCCGGCAGCTGGTCGAATATTGCCGGGTGCGCCGTGAACCGCCGGCCGGCCAATACGCCCGCATCCATCAGGATCAGCGGGGCCGCGCAGACGGCCGCCACCAGCCTGCCTTCAGCCGCGAAACGCTTCACGGTTTCCGCGATTGGCGGAAACCGCCTCAGGGCGGCAACCCCGCCGGCGCCGCCGGGAAGCGCGAGCACGTCAAAACTCATGGGCTCAATTTCATTCCAGCGCCTGTCGGGAATGAGCCTGACGCCGCGGGCCGCGGTCACAACCTCTCCGGCTATGCCGGCGGTCAGCACCGTCCAGTCGGCGCGGCGCAGAACATCCGAAAGGATGACCGCCTCCATCTCCTCCACGCCGTCTGCCAGCGGAATCAGCGCCTGCGTCATTCGGAACGGCCCTCTAATACTCTTTTTCCGCAACCAATCAGGAGGCAGGATTCAGAAGTCAGCTGTCAGAATGGAATTGAACGGAGAATGCGAAGAGAACAGGCGATACGCGCGCTGCCCTGGCGAACTGTACTTCCTGCTCTTCGATGGCTGATTCTTCTGAACCCTGTCTTCTGACTGCTTCAATTGTTACCTTGAATACCGCAAATGGTCAAGGCTCATCATCAACCGCGATTTTTCTTGCGTTCACGCTCCGGGCGTGCCACCCTTGCGGGATTGTTGTTCGGCATTCGGAAGGATGCGCAACGTTTATGCCGGAGCGGGAGGCAAAAAGAACATGCCATATTCGTCCGCGCTGAATCTGCCGGTATGGCGCGATGTTGATGTCCTGGTCGTCGGCGCAACATCCGGGTGCGTGTCCGCGGCGCTGGAGCTGCGGCGGCGCAATCGCACCGCGCTTGCGGTGTGCGAGCTCAGCTATTTCGGAGAGGAAACGGCCGGGACCTTCAACCTGTGGCCTTCAGGCCTGGACAGGAGCGACCCTCTCGTCCAAGCCATGTTCGATGGCTCTGAAAGCCCGGATCCCGCCCTGCCATGCCATGTGAAACGGGCGCTCGAGTCGGCCCTGGTCCGGGCGTCCGTGCCCTTTCTCTACATGTCTCGCCCTGTCGCGCTCCTGCGCGGCGAAGACGGCAGCCTGGCGGGCGCGATCATTGCCGCGCGGACATCCCTGTTTGCCGTTCGCTGTTCGGCAGTAGTGGATGCAACTCGGTACGGGGCGGTCGCCCGCATGGGCGGGGCGGCCCTGGCGAAACGGCCCGGGCTTTCCCGGCCGCCGTCCTGGACAGTAATATCCGAGGGCGTGCCCGCGGGCTGGGAAGGCCGGGCCAAGGAGTTGCGCCCTCCGTTCCGGACCGCGCCTGATGTCGGCGCAGCCGCGCACGGCGCATACCGGCTGCGGCTCGACCGGGACGCGGCCGGCGCCGATCGCCTGGCTTTTGAACACATCAGCCGCGCTTCGCTGACGGCGCCCAACGTGCTGGCCGCCGCCGACATCATTGCCGACACCCCGGGCGAATCGTGGGCGGCGCCTGAGCCGCACGCGGACAGCCCCGGAGAACTGCGCGACAATGCGCTGGAGGCTGCGCCGGGCATCTTCCTTTTGAACGGGCTGCTGCCGCTCACGCGGCAGGGTGTTGAGGCCCTGGAGCGGGCTGACGTACAGGCAGCGCTGGGCCGCCGCGTGGGCGCCCTGGCCGCCGCGCGCCCGCGGCGGAAGCAGGCGCCTGCGCAAGGGTGCGTCAGCGCCTGCGCCGGCGCCGGCGGGGATTTCCGGTTTGCCCCCGCTTTCCTGCGCCAATCAAAAGGCATGCTTGTCATCCCGAGCCTGGCTTTCCCGGTTCTAGGCCGCTGCGACGTCGCTGTCGCCGGGGGCGGAACCGGCGGCGCGCCCGCCGGGATATCCGCCGCTCGCGCAGGGGCCAGAACGGTGGTGCTTGAGCCGCAGCACGGGCTGGGAGGCGTTGGAACGGTCGGCCTGATCAGCGCCTACTGGTTCGGCAACAAGACCGGGTTCACCGCTGAGTTGGACGCCGAGGTCGGAAAGCTGGACGCGGAGTTTGGCGGCGGAAAAAGCGGGCAATGGCGGCCTGGAATCAAGTCGGCGGTGTATCACCGGATGCTGAGGGACGCGGGCGGCGCCGCGTGGCTCGGAAGCTTCGCCTTCGGCGTGCGCATGGACGGCGCGCGTGTTGACGGGGTGCTCGTGTCCACGCCATTCGGCTGCGGGCTGCTCGAGGCGCCCTGCGTTGTTGACGCCACCGGGAACGCGGACATAGCGGCGGCCGCCGGGGCGCCATGCCGCGTGATCGGCGCCGAGCATCTCGCCGTGCAGGGCGCGGGCCTGTCGCCGATCACGAAGCCGGGAATGCGTTACAGCAATTCGGATCATGCGTTCGTGGACGAAACGGACCCGGAAGGGATAACGGCCGCGTTCGTGAATGCGCGCGCGAAATTTACCGGTTCATTCGACACCTCGCCCCTGGTGGGCTCCCGGGAGCGCCGCCAGATGATCGGCGAGCATGAAATCTCGCCGTTGGACATTCTCGCCGGGCGGACATTCCACGACACGGTGCTGGCGGCGCGCAGCAATTTCGATTCCCACGGGTTCATTGTGCACCCGGTGTTGATGGTAGCCGAGCCTGACCTTGATTCAACGCTTGGGGCCAACATCCCGTTCCGCTGCATGCTCCCGCTGGGAATTGAAGGCGTGCTCGTCACCGGCCTGGGCATGAGCGCGCACCGCGACGCCCTGCCGGTGCTCCGCATGCAGGCGGACGTGCAGAACCAGGGCTTCGCAGCGGGCCTTGCGGCGGCATGGAGCGCAGCGGGGCGCCGGCGCCTGCGGGACCTGGATAT
>JAAZAB010000337.1 GCA_012514555.1 Lentisphaerota bacterium | reverse complement strand
TCCCATTGGTCGCTCCAGAAGAGGTCTATCTAACCGTACCAGGTCAGGAGTTCGCGGAGCTGCTCATGCATGAAATCTGGCATGCGGTCCCTGGCTTCGGGGGGCATGCCGTGAAGCATGGGCGTGCCCGGCGGCCGGGGATGGGCGTAGGGAACGCCGCCGTATGCGCCGGGCGAGCAATAGTAAAAGCCCGCCTTCAGCTTGCGGGAACGGCAGGCCTCGATAAATTCCCGCACTATGTCGCCGCTGCCGTTCCGGAAGTTTACGAACTGCTGGACTCCGTGCCTGGTCAGCCTGCTCGGCCACAGGCACCAGCCGCCGGTGTGCTTGACGGTCAGCACCATGTATTTCATTCCGGCCGCGGCGGCCGCGTCAGCCCACTGCCCGCAGTCGAGCCGGGCGGGTCGGAAGAGGGCTGGGTCTTCATAGCCCGAGGACCAGTCGTAGCCGGTGAAGGTGGACATTCCAAAGTGGAGGAACAGCCCGAACTTCCAAGAGAGGAATTCCCGCTGCCTCTCTGCCTGCGTTACAGTTTGCATGGCGCCCCGGTTGACACGAAATCTTTCCAGGCGGCGCCAAAGCGCGCCCGTACCGCCTGCTTGGCGGCCTTTATCGAGAGGCAGTATAGTGAAGCGATACGGGATGACAACCCGATTATTCCGGATCAACGCCTGTCCGGCTCAGCCGGCATGGGCCGGTTCGGCCTTGAAATAATACACGGCCCCGGGTATGGTGCCCGGATTGGCAAGGCATGAAAGGATTGCCGCGCTGTGAAACCGAAGCCGATTGGTAAAGTCTTTTTCCCCGCCTGCATGCCCGAGGTTCATCACTATGGCGTGACGGTTTACGATTCGTTCTGGGCGAAGAATTTCCACCAGTCGTTCGAGAGGGTGGAATTGCTGCATGTGCTCAAGGGGCATCTCGACCTGGTATTGCCGGACAGGCGGATCCGGGTCGGGCCGGGCGGCGTGGCGTTCGTTCCGAGCGGGATGAAGCACCGCGATGAATTCGATTTTGACGAAGGCCTGGAAGTCTTCATGGTCGTCTTTCAATGGGATGCCGAGAAGAAGTTCTTCGCTCGGGCCGGGTATGCGCTTCCGGACACAATGGAGCCCCCGGCCAGGACGGAAATCCGGATGATTCTTGACCGCATGCGCGCGGATGACTGCGGCGATTCGGAGGCGGATCGCCTTGTGGCGAATGTCAGGCTTCTCGGGGTGTTGACGCTTATCATGCGCGCGGCCGGGGCGAAGCGCTCCGGGCGCCGGGCCGCACCCCAGGAGAGCTATCGTGAGCGAAAGCGCGGGATGCTTATGCGGCGCGCGCGGGACTACGTTGAAAAGCACTACGCGGCGCCCGTGACGCTGGAGGGAATAGCGCGCGCCCTCAATGTGAGCCCCTTCTATCTTTCCCACGTATTCAGCGAGGAAAGCGATTATTCGCTGTTCACATACCTCACGACGCTGCGTATGGAAAAGGCGCGCGCGTTGCTGGCCGGGGGGCGGCTGAACGTGTCCGAGGTGGCCCGGGCCGTGGGCTATGATGACAGCAGTTATTTTTCAAAAGTGTTTCGCCGGCATTGCGGCAAGCCGCCAAAGGATTATGCTCTCTGCCGGTGAAAGCCTTTAAAGAAAGCGGGTGGATTATGCCGGATGCCTTTTACAACGAGACCAGGCTGTGGTACGGAAAGCCGGCGGCCGAGTGGATCGAGGGCCTGCCGATCGGCAACGGCCGCGTCGCCGCCATGATCATGGGCGGGGTCAAACGGGAACGCCTGGCGCTGAATCACGAGTGGCTGTGGAAGGCCGATAACCG
>JAAZAB010000336.1 GCA_012514555.1 Lentisphaerota bacterium | reverse complement strand
TGGCGAATGAACGTTTCCAGCGTCTCTTCGGATAGGCGCCACCCGCTATCCGTGCCTAGGAGGCGCTCCTTGGAAAGATAGTAGCAGTAAGAGCAGTCAAGGTTGCAGACGGGCCCGATCGGCTTGATCATGGCGTGCATCCGCACAACCGGCCGGCCACGGTATAAGGACGCTGTCATGGCAATGGCCCCGGCACCGGCCAACCTTCCCCGCGGAAATAAAACGATCCCGCCGGAATGCTCGATGAAAAAGCAGGCGTTCGTTCGGAAATGGCCGGAGTATGACCATAATTGCACATGGCGGCGCCGCAAAAATATCGCGGTAATACGAACGCATCCCATGCGGGGCCGCCGGTCATGAGATGGAATATACCATCGCGAGAGGGGCGGACGCAAGGCGAATAGACGCCAGCCGCTGCGGAAAAGGTCTGGAAACAAAACACCCTGTCGTGTACTCTCCGCCATGGGAAAGCCTTCTGAGGGAAGTCAATCTTCGACATATCAAGGGCGCCATGTAAGGCAATCGCTGTGAGCAAGAAGGCGTTTACCCAAAGTCCGGCCTTGAAAGCCGGCATGGCAGTTTTACTGCTCAGCGGATGGAACACCCCATGCGCAGCCGCTGCCGGTGCGATGCCCGAGGCGCATGGCGCCGGGCGCCAGGGCATGGCGCTGGAATTGACTGAGGAAAACGACTTTTTCGCAGGGGCCGACCGGCATTACACCCAGGGTATTCGGATCAATTTCATAAGCGCGGACAATTGCATCCCCGGCTGGAGCCGGCGCGGGATCGGGCTCATTCCCGCCCCGGGCTTTCGAGTGGACGCGATCCGCACGGGACTGGAGTTGGGCCAGAGCCTGTATACCCCATCGGACACATCGGTGGAGGAACCCATCCTTGACGACCGCCCATATGCCGGCTGGCTGTATGGCGGCGCCATAATCCAGCGCCGGGGCGTCACCCGCGGCCTGTCAGTGCCGGTCCTGGAAACCATGCGCATCCAGCTCGGAATCATAGGACCCGGCGCCATGGCCGGTCAGACCCAGGATATTATTCACTTCGAGCTGCAATGTAACCGCCCGAAAGGCTGGCACAACCAGCTGCATAACGAGCCTGGGCTGGCCTTGAAATACCAGCGCGCCTGGCGCTGGCGCCTCCGGCGCCAGCGCGGATGGAACGCCGATCTCATTCCGAATGCCGGCATGAGTGTTGGAAACACAGACACCTCGTTGCGCGCCGGGGTAACCGCAAGGTTCGGATGGCGCCTGCCGGATGACTTCGGCATCCAGACAATAGATTCGCCGGGCATAACGGGAGGGGGACGACCGGGCTTTTCGCACCCAGGCGCATGGGGATTCTACGGCTTTATCGGAACGGAAGGCAAAGCCGTCATCTACACGGCCTTCCTCGACGGCAATCTGTTCGAATCCAGCCAGAGCGTGGACAAGCGGCTGCTGGTCGCGGAGTTCAAATCAGGACTAGCACTTGTTCTTTCGGCGGCTGATGTGGCCATGACTTATTCAATCCGCACTGAAGAATTTTACGGCCAGGAAAGCTTCGATACCTTCGGATCGGTATCCGTGAAATTGAAGTTCTGAAACATCCCTGCCTGGTTTTCAAGGCCCTGGGAACAGACAAACCATAGCTCCCACTGGAGGGCCGGGTTACACCCCGGCCGCCGGGAATTGCCCGGCTGCGTTTTTTTCTGTTGCCAGCGCCGGCGATTCCGGGTTCTGGCAAAGAAGGGAGGCGAAAGCGCGCCGCCGCCCAGTCTGGAAAGCTGGAACATCTCTTCTGTGGGGGCGGCCGGTGGCCGCCCATTATTCCGCGGCCGCCGGCCGCGGCTGCAGAAGAGGCAGATAGATTCAGCTTGCGGCGAATCGCGCCGCGCAGTGGCGCGGCTACAGAAGAACCCTTTCCGGTTCCTCCATATTGTGCTTTGTTTTTCGCAGGGCTCGGGTATAGTTCCGCTTTTTATTGCGAACGACCCTCGCGCAACCGCTTCAACCAGGGAGCAAGACCATGGCCAAGATCGGATACGACGACACCCCACTTCTTCCCGGCGGACTCTGGCACGTCCACGATTACCGGCGTCCACTGCCCCGCGTTGTCACGCCCGGCGCCGAAGCCGGCGGCGCGCCGTCCGACGCCGTCGTCCTGCTCGATTGCAAAAACCTTTCCGGCTGGGCCGGACGCGACGGCGACGCCAAGTGGAAGCTCGGGTAAGGCTACATGGAAGTGGTCCCGGGCACGGGCGACATCTGGACCCGGGAACGGTTCGGCGACTGCCAGCTCCACCTGGAGTTCGCCTGCCCGGCCGTGGTCAAGGGCGACAGCCAGGGCCGCGGCAACAGCGGCGTCTTCCTGATGGGCATCTACGAAATCCAGGTGCTGGACGGTTACAACAACCCCACTTATGCCGACGGCATCACCGCATCGCTCTACGGCGAATACCCGCCCCTCGTCAACGCCTGCCGCAAACCAGGCGAATGGCAGGCCTATGACATCATCTGGACCGCGCCCCGCTTCAGCGGAGTGACCCTCGTCAAGCCGGCTTTCCTGACGCTTTTCCACAACGGCGTGGCGGTCCATAACCACGTGGAACTCATGGGCCCGACCGGACACCGCGACGTGTATCCCTACAAGGCGCACGCTCCGGCCGGCCCTCTCAAACTGCAGGACCACGGCGACCTGGTCAGGTACCGCAACATCTGGTACCGCCCGATCAAGGGTTACGACGAACAATAAGCCCGGAACCGCGGCATAACGCTTTTCTACACGGCAATGCGGGCTCCCGCGGCCCTACTGCCGGACGCCCGGCGGGTATGCGCCAGGCCAGCCCCACGGAAGCTGCCAGGCCAGGACCTCGGACTTGGCCTGCGACCAGATGTACCAGTTGCCGGTGTTCTGGTCGTAAACTGCCAGATCGGCGGCGAAATCGCCGTCATAGTCGCCCGGAGCCGGCAGCGCGCCAGGCCAGCCCCACGCGTGCGCCCAGATTATGACCTTCCCCAGCGCACGGGACCATACATACCAGGTCCCGCCGGACTGGTTATAGACTGCCATGTCCGCGCTGCCGTCGGCGTCATAGTCGCCGGGCACCGTGATTGCGCCCGGCCAGCCCCAGGCCAGGCCCCAAGCGAGCACCGCGCCGCCCAGCGTCCTCGCGTACCAGAAGCCCGTGTTGCTGTCGTACACGCAGATGTCATCCTTGCCGTCGCAATCGTAATCGCCGGGCACCGTGATTGCGCCCGGCCAGCCCCAGGCCAGGTCCCATGCGAGCACGGTTGACTGGTCGGCGGCCAGCACGTACCACTTCCCCGTATTCTGGTCGAACACGGCAAAATCGCTCTTGCCGTCGCCGTCGTAGTCGCCGGGCACGGTAATGGCGCCAGGCCAGCCCCACTCCTTCCCCCACACCGGCGTTCCGCTCTGCCGCAAAGACCACACGTACCAGCGCCCGTTGTTCCCGTCGAAAATCGCCAGGTCGGAATACGCGTCGCCGTCGTAGTCGCCCGGAGCCGGCTGGACGCCGGCCCCGCCCCACGTCATGCCCCAAACGGTTGCCGTGGCATTGTTCAAATTATAGGCGTACCACTTTCCGCTGAACGCGTCAAACACCGCCGCTTCGCTGACCCTGTCGCCGTCATAGTCGTTGAAAGGCTGGCTAACCTGCCGCTCATAGCCGGCGGATCTCACTGCGCTCGACAGCACTCCGGTCTTCCACGCCCTGCTCTTGAGCGTTCCAGGCAGGGGCACGTACACGCTGTTCCCGGACTCCACCGTCGGGCTGGATTCCGAAGGATCGGACCCGTCCGTAGTGTAGCGGATTACCGCGCCGGCGGTCGCGCAGCTTATCGTAACGCTCAGCCCGGCGCCGAGATGCATTCCGCCGTCGGGCCCGAACGCCGGGCGCGAGACGTACTCGCCCGGCTCAAGGTTCCTTGCCAGGCGGAAGCCGAGGGAATTATTGAGCACGTTGTCAGCGCCGCTCCACTGGCGCATCGCGGAACGGCATGTCCAGGTTGCGCCGCCAAAGCTCCCGCCCCGCATCACACGGTGCTGCCCCGACGCGGGTCCAGCCGGGTTCGTTCCGGCCCCGGCATATTCGCCGTACCAGTCAAGACACCACTCCTGAACGTTGCCGTGCATGTCGTACAAGCCCCACCGGTTCGGCAGGTAGGAGCCCACGGTCGCGGTGCCGACGGTCGGGTCGGAGTTCTGGGTGTATGGGATGGCGTTGTAGTGGTAACGCGCCAGGGGGTCCAGCAGGGTGTCGGCGTGGATATTGGTGTTATTGTGGCCCGAATTCAAAGAGGTCGCCGTTTCCGCCCGGCAGGCATATTCCCACTGCGCTTCCGTGGGCAGGTCCATCTTATCAAGCCTCGTCTTTGCGCGAAGCTTGCCCATGAACGAGTTGGAATGGACATGGGCCGAGTCAGGCCAGTGCGGAAAGACGGGCGCGAGGGCCGGATTCTCGCGCACCTGGTAGTAGCACACAGTATCCACCGGCCGGGAATCGCGGTAGGCCGCGTTCGTAAAGAAGCTCGGCCACTTGTTCATCACCAGCGACCACTGCTTCTGGGTCACCTCGAAAACACCTATGAAGAAGTCATCGGTCAGCGTAACCTGGTGCTGGGTTTCGTCGGGCGCCCTGCCGCATTCCCCGATGGGCGAGCCCATGACATAAGTTCCAGCGGGTATCCGCCGCATGACCAGGTTCGTTGTCTTGTGGCCCTCCACCCATCCGCCGGGCGGCGGCTCATCCATATACGAGACCGGATAGCTTCCGGCAGTCCAGCCGCCGGACAGGTCAATCACCATGTAGTTGTATGCCCGGGCCGTCCCCTGCAATCCGAGCGCAAGCATCAATGCAAAGCCGAAAGAAACGAGCCTTTTCATGTCGCCCTCCCGTGAACCACTGTTGTTTGAGCTTCCGGGTTCCGGCGGGAAACCGGAAGCCATTCCAGGCATTGCGCCCGCCCCCATCAATGGAAGGAAAATACCCGAACATGGGCGAAACCTCAAGATTCTTTTCCAGCATTTATATTTGACACATCAAGCTGCCCGCCATAGATTGGCGCGAAAAGC
>JAAZAB010000335.1 GCA_012514555.1 Lentisphaerota bacterium | reverse complement strand
AATCGCGCCACGCCGTGGCGCGCTACAGAAGAGGCAAGCGCGTTCCCTCTGGAGAGCAGACGGCCCCGGCCGCCGGAGAACAGATTGTCTGTCCCCATGGCTCTCAGGAGGCTGCGAAATCGCGCCACGCCGTGGCGCGCTACAGAAGAGGCAAGCGCGTTCCCTCTGGAGAGCAGACGGCCCCGGCCGCCGGAGAACAGATTGTCTGTCCCCATGGCTCTTTTGGGCGGCTACCTGAGTAGTTGCCATTTTTCAAACGCAAAATCCGGGCTTATTCCCGCCTTGCCATGCCCGGGGAATCCGTGTAAATAGGTTCCTCATTCGGAACATATCGGGGCATGACTGCAAGGCGGTTCCCGGAAACCGCCCCCCGCGTGGTCACAACAGGAGAGAGCACGCATGAACGACCTGATGGAGGAGCTCAAGCAGCACATAATCCAGGCGCTCAAGCTGAAGACCGTGAAGCCCGAGAACATTGACCCCGATGCGCCCCTGTTCGGCGGAGGCCTCGGCTTGGACTCCATTGACGCCCTTGAACTGGTCGTAATGCTGGAGCGTCATTACGGGATCAAGATCGAGGAAATGGAAGCCGCGCGCGCGGCCTTCGCCTCGCTGCGGGCCATGGCCCGGTTCGTGACCGAGAAGCGGGTGGCATGAACAGGCGCCGGGCAGTCGGCGGCGGACAGTGAGTGTGGCGCTTCCGGGTTCGCAGGGTGTTTTTCTCCGCTCGCGGCAGATGCGCCCGGCGCCGCGCCCGGTCGAATGATTGGAAGGCGCCGGCAAGCGGAGCCGGAAAATTTGTCGTGAACGGGCCCACCAGCATTGCAATAACCGGCATCGGCCTGGCAACGCCCCTCGGCATCGGGAAAGACGGCGTCTGGTCCGCCCTTGCCAAGGGCCGCATCGGGCTCACAAACCTGACGCTCTTCAAATCGCCGCGCTGCGGCGTTTTCCCGGTCGGCCAGGTCCGGGATGACCTGGCCGCCCTGGGCGCGCCGCGCAAGGCTTCGCGCGGCGACCAGCTGGCCTTCCTGGCGGCCCGCGAGGCATTGTCCTGCGCGTTCCCGGACGGCCTGGGGAACCGCGGGAACCGGGCCGGCATAGCGCTCGGCTCAACAGTGGGCGGCATGCTGGCAAGCGAGGATTGCGCGGAGCGCCTGGTCAGGACCGGATCGTTCCGGCCCGGCCCCCTGCGCCGCCATGAGCCGGCCGCATCCACGGATTTGTGCGCCGGGACGCTTGGCCTGGCCGGGCCATCGGCCACCATTTCAACGGCCTGCTCGTCCGGCGCAATGGCGATCGCCATGGCGTCGGACCTCATTCGCGGCGGCGAGGCGGACATCATGCTCGCGGGCGGCGCGGACTCGCTCTGTCGCCTGACCCTGAACGGGTTCGCCTCCCTGCTCCTGGTGGACAAGGCCGGGTGCAAACCCTTTGACGCGCATCGCGCCGGAATGTGCCTGGGCGAGGGCGCGGCGTTCCTCGTACTTGAATCGGCAAGCAGCGCGCGCAGCCGGGGGGCGCGCATATTCGCCTTCATACGGGGCTGGGCCGCCACCTGCGACGCCTTTCAACCCGCGGCCCCGGACCCGGAAGGGCGCGGCGCCGCGCGGGCCATGCGCAACGCCCTGGCCGCAGCCGGCCTGGACGCGGGTGAAATTGACTACGTTAATGCGCACGGCACCGGCACGCGCGACAACGACCTTGCAGAAGCCCGGGCCATGCTTGCCGTTTTCCAGGCTGCCGTGCCCCCGTTTTCTTCAACCAAGGGCTTTTTCGGGCACGCCCTCGCCGCCAGCGGCGCCATTGAAGCGGCAATATGCGCCCTTGCGCTGAACGACGGACGGGCGCCGCCGAACCCGGGCTTCAAGACTATTGACCCATCAATAGGACTCGCGCCCCTTACAGAACCGATGTCCGGACCGCTCAACCATGTCATGACCAACTCGTTCGGCTTCGGCGGCAACAACGTTTCCCTCATACTATCCCGGACCCAAAGCCGCGCCGCCGGGCACGCCCGCGCCCGGAGCACGGAAAAGTTTTGCCCGGTCTCGGTCCGCGCGATCAGCTTCATGTCCCCCGCCGGAAACACTTTCCTTGAAATCAGCCGCTTCGGCCAGGCCCGGCCGCTTGAGCCACGGCTTCTGGACGTCCGGCCGCCCTTTCCGCCGTGCCGCGTTCCCGCCTACGCCTGTGACGATTCCGGCGTCGAAGCGGACCTGGACCCGGTCAGGCACCGACGCTTGAGCCGAATGCTTAAAATGCTGCTCGCCTGCGGAAGCCGCGCTATGCGCGACGCGGGGCCCCCGGCCGGGGCGCGCGATCCTGAGCGCACCGCGGTTGCCATCGGAACCGGGCTCGGGTGCCTCGAGGATGCCGGCGCTTTTGTAATGAACCTGTTCGAGAACGGGGAGCGCACGCCCATGCCGGCGCGCTTCATCCAGTCCGTTCACAACGCGCCGGCCGGCCGGCTGGCCATTGACTTCCATGCCGGCGGCCCGAACGGGACCTTCACCCACCGCGACATATCGTTCGAACTCGCCCTGTGGCAGGCCGCATCCGCACTCGGCGCGGGCAGCGCCGACTTCGCCATGGCCGGCGCAGGCGACTTGCACGATCCCTTTCTCCTCGCCGCGGGCCGCGCATGGAAATGGTGGCCCGAAGACAGCCCGGCCATCCAGCCTTTTTCCGCGCGCCTCCCCGCCGGCAACCGCCCCCTTCCGGGCGAAGGCGCCGCTGTCGCCGCGCTCACCCGCGCGGAAGGCTCAGAGGCCGCGCTGGCGCAAGTGACTGCCGTCCGAATGGGCCAGCAATCGCTCCCGTTTGATTCCGATGCCGAGGCGCGCTGGATACTGGACGCGCTGGAATCCGCCGGGCGGCCGGACATGATACTGTGCGGGGCGGACGGCTTCCCGCTCCATGACAACGCATTTCTCGATGTCGCGCGGGCGCTGGGACGCCAGATGGGAGGCCCGGTCCCGATCGCCGCCTACAAGCACCTTTGCGGCGCCTTTTATTCTGCGTCCGCTTTCGGCTTTGCCGCGGCTGTCGGGCTTTGTTCTGGCGCGCTGGACCCGGCAATACTAGCATGGCCGCCCGGCGGCGGGCCCGGGCATTTCGCGTGCCGCCGCGTGCTGCTGCTCACGCGATCACACGCGGGCGCCCGCGCGCTCTGCTGCGTCGAAACACCGTCATCTTAACCCGGATTTTGCGATTGGTCAGAGTGCGGCAGATGCAAGGCGTAGCGGGTGAAGGTGTATTGTGACATACTCCGAACCCGCTACAACACAGCAGATGCCGCACTATGGCCAATCCCTCGTGGTT
>JAAZAB010000334.1 GCA_012514555.1 Lentisphaerota bacterium | reverse complement strand
TATTACGTGCTTGCGCGCCCCGAGATATCCGACCGCGAATACGACCGCCTTTACGGGGAACTGGCCAGGCTGGAGGATGAGTTTCCGGACCTGCGCAGCCCCGATTCCCCGACGCAGCGCGTGGGTGGCTCGCCGCTTTCCGAATTCGCGAGCGTCCGTCATTCGGTTCCCATGATGAGCCTGGACAACACATATTCGCCGGGCGACCTTCTGGCCTTTGACGAGCGCATTCGAAAGCTCGCGCCCAATGCCGGCATCACGTATGTTGTTGAGCCCAAGATAGACGGCGTTGCCGTGTCGCTGCGCTACGAGCATGGCGCGCTGGTCCGGGGCGGCACCCGGGGCGACGGCCGGACGGGCGACGACATCACGCTGAACCTGCGGACGATCCGCTCGATACCGCTGCGCCTGCTCGGAAGCGGGGCACCGCCCGAGATCATCGAAGTGCGCGGCGAAGTGTTCATGGCCCGGGAATCGTTTGACGCCTTCAACCGCGCCCGGCAGGAAGCCGGTGAGGAGCCGTTCGCGAACCCGCGCAACGCCGCGGCGGGCTCGCTGAAGCTGCTCGATTCCAGGCAGGTGGCGGAGCGCCCGCTCGATGCAGTTTTTTACGGGCTGGGCGAGTGCCGCGGCGCGGAGTTCGAAACGCACGCCGCCCTGCTGGACGGACTGCGCGCGCTCGGGTTCAAGACTCCGCCGGCCACCTGGGCCTGCCCGACCATGCCTGAAGCGATCAAGGCCCTGGATGCTTTGAAGGCGCGGCGGAACTCCTTTCAATTCGAAATCGACGGCGGCGTGATCAAGGTGAACGAACGCCGGCTCTACGGCGTCCTGGGCGCCACCGCAAAGAGCCCGCGCCATGCCGTGGCGTTCAAGTACGAGCCCGAGCGTGCGGAGACCGTTTTGAAAGCCGTCACCGTGCAGGTGGGCCGGACTGGCGTGCTGACCCCGGTCGCCGAGCTCGAGCCGGTTTTCCTTGCCGGGTCCACCATCAATCGCGCCACGCTGCACAACGCTGACGAGATTCAGCGAAAGGACATCCGGATAGGCGACCGCGTCCTTGTCGAGAAGGCGGGCGAGGTGATTCCGGCCGTGGTTGGGGTCGTGCTCGCGGCGCGGACCGGGCGGGAGAAGGTATTTGCCATGCCGCGCTGTTGTCCCGTTTGCGGGGGCGCCGTGGGGCGCGAAGAGGGCGCGGTGGCGCTGCGCTGCCTGAGCCTGTCATGCCCGGCGCAGACCAGGGAATGGATAAGGCATTATGCGGCCCGCGGCGCCATGGATATCGAGGGGCTTGGCGATGCGCTGATCGGGCAGCTTGTTGCCCGCGGGCTGGTGAAGGGGCCCGCGGACCTGTACAGCCTGACCAGGGAGCAGCTGTCCGCGCTCGAGCGGATGGCGGACAAATCAGCGCAGAACCTGGTTGCCGCGATCGGCCAGAGCCGGCGGCGCGACCTGTGGCGCCTGATTTTTGCGCTCGGAATCCGCCACATCGGCGCAAAAACGGCCCAGCTCCTGGAATCGGAGTTCGAATCGCTCGACGCCCTGGCGGCAGCCGGCCAGGAGCGCCTCGAACGAATCGGGGAGCTCGGCCCGGTGGCGGCGCAAAGCGTGGCGGATTATTTCAAGTCGCCCTTGAATTGCGGCCAGGTCGCGCGCCTGAAGAAGGCCGGAGTGAACATGCAAAGGCTCTGCGAGCCGGCCGCATCCGGGGCCGCGCCGCTGGCTGGCAAATCGTTTGTCTTGACGGGCGCGCTCGAGCGCTTCACCCGCGATGAGGCCGAGGCGCGGATACGCGAGCTCGGGGGCCGCGTCTCGGACAGCGTGTCCCGGAAAACGTCGTACGTGGTGGCCGGCGCGGACTGCGGCTCCAAGCTGGCAAAAGCCCGGACCTTGGGCGTGACAGTATTGAACGAATCGGAGTTTGTCGGACTCCTGGAAAAGCGGAGGATGAAATGAGGCCCTTGTTATATTGCATTTTCGCGGCGGCAGCCATCTTCACGGCCGGGCCGGCCCTGGCCCAGCCCGGCATTGAGGCGGGCGCCGCACCTCTTGCCGAAGGGCACGCCGCGGGCCCGCCTGGCGCGCCAGGGCAAGCGCAAGCGGACGCCCTCGAAGCAGGCGCCGGGCCGGCGGCCGGAACAGCGGACCAGGCCAGGGAGCTTGAGTCAACCCCGGCCGATGCGCGGGCGGCCGACAGGCCCGATCAGGGCGAGATGGCCGCCCGGGCCGAGTTCGATGCGCTCAAGCCCCAGGTCGATGCCCTGGAGCGCGCGCTCAAGGATTCCAAGAAAGAGATCGCACGCCTGGCCAGGGAAAACAAGAAGCTCCTTGAACGCGAGGCAGCCGCCGCGAAGGAACTGAAGGCGGCAAGGGAAAGGACGGCAAGCTCGATCGCGGAAGAGCTCAAGATGAAGCTGGACAGCTCGGAAAAGCGGGTCGCGGACCTGGAGCGGCAAATCAAGACAGGCGAGGAAATCCGGGCCGACGGCGAGAAAATGCGCCAGCGCATGGCCGAACTGGCCAATCAGGTCAAGGCCAACGCCAATCGCCAGGCGCTGGATGAGGAGCTGGCTTCGATCAGGCAGAAAAACGAGGCCGTTGAAAAGGCTTTGAAGGATTCCTACGCCGACAGGCAGCAGTGCCTGAAGGACCTTGCGGAAATGAAGAAAGCCCATGATGAGCTTGCGAACCAGCTGGCCGCTGAGCGCGGCCGGAAGAATGACGCGGCCGACAAGGCGTCCGGCGCATTAAAGGCCGCCGAGCAGGCCGCCGCATCGCTG
>JAAZAB010000333.1 GCA_012514555.1 Lentisphaerota bacterium | reverse complement strand
CGCCGATGACCACGCGCGAAAGCCCGATTTGGTCGAGAAACCGGGCTGACCCGTAACGGATTGCCGCGAACAACCCCGCCATGGCGTCCTCTTCCGGCTGCGCCGGGTCTCCGAAAGGAGTGCGGCCGTCCAGGGGCAGGTCAAAGGCGAGGGTGCCTTCCTTGAAATGTCCTGGCGCCGCCGCCTGGCGGCCATGGGCGTCATGCGCGCAGGTGGCGCCCTCGAAGGTGAAAAGGGTGTTCCCGCTGTTCGCAATGCCCACGCTTCCCACGTGCGCCAGCGGTATCCCAAGGTCCGCCGCCATGGCGGAAAGCGCCCTGCTGCGCTCGCCGTTCCTGTTGAAGATGAAAGGCTGGCAGCCCAGGTCCAGGACCAGGTTGGGCGCATGCCCGGCGAGCGCCGCAATGGGTGAAAGCGAATCGTCCGCATCCGGGCAGTCCCCGCACAGGACGCATCCCAGCTTCAGGCCGCCCGCGCGGATTGGCGTCAGCATGGACCGGACCGGGCGGCCCAGTTCGGATGCCAGCTCGCGCAGGTCGTCGAATTCCCGGCTTTCGTCGAGCTGCCGCGAGCCCGGCATGCTCAACTTGACCGCGAAAGGGTAAGCTCCGCATTCCGGGCCCTTGAACACCCCGTCCTGCGCGACGAAGCAAGCGTTGTATTTTCGCGCGCGCCCGTCCGCCCTGCGCCGGGCCCAGTCCAGGCCGACGTTTCCGAACACCACAACCGGCCCGCCCGCCGAGGCCTTGCGCAGCTCCTCGCCGCAGGCTTCGCACTCGCGCAGGAACGAATCCCGCTCCCAGGCCCCGCCGGCCAGGAGGCCGGGAATCGCCATTTCCGGAAACGCAACGAGGCCGGCCCGGTCCTTTTTCGCGGCCGCGACATGGTCAAGCATCCGGGCCGTGTTCTCCGCGGGCTGTCCTGGCGCGACCTCCATCTGGACCAGGTGCAAGCGAATTGTCTCAGGCATGGCGCGCCTCTTCATTCTCGGAGGATTCCGTCCACGCGCCCGGCCGCGGCCGGGGCGCGTGGCTGTCTTTTCGGCGATGCGGGCTGTCCGGCCGGAAGCGCCGGCGCCGCCGGGCTGTCAGCCTGAATCGTCTGGCATCGAAACATAGCCGTTCCGGGCATGGGGGTCAAATTCAATGCCGCGGCGGGCTTCAGCCCCTTTTTCCGGAAAAAACGCTTGCCATACCGGCCCGGGTCAGACATAACTTGTTCCCGTAGCGACGATTCGGCGCCGCTGAGCATGACCGGCAGGGCGAACGGGCTGAATGAAGTTCTGGCGTGCCCGGCCCGCCGACGAATACGTTTGTCCGGGAATATTGCCATGGCAGACCATGAAATTCAATCCAAGACCATGCGGATTGCGCTGCCGATATTGCAGCAGCCCGATGCCGAACTGCCCGAGGTTACGCAGGAGGCGCCCCCTGGCATTTTCGAACAGCATCTTGAGAAGATTCTTAATTCGGCCGAGCTTGCAATATACCGCCAGATCATGCACGGCATTTACGATGCGGTCATCGTCACGAACATGCCCGGCGAGATCATTGACGTCAATCCCCGGGCGCTGGAATTTTTCCGCTTCGACCTGCCGGCCCTGTGCCGCATGAGCATACGCGATATCGTCCGGGGCTTCAACGACTCCGTTTTGAACACGATCTGCGAAAATCTTTCGGAAGAACGTTTTACGTTCATCGAGGCGTACTGCCGCCGCCAGACGGGAGTATCGTTTCCCGCCGAGATAGTTGCAAGCAAGCTGATGCTTGCCGGCGAGACCTGTCTCAGCTTTTTCATTCGCGACATCACCAAGCGGAAGGAAAACGAGGAAGCCCTCGATCGAACCCAGAAGAAGCTTGCCCAGGCCGAGCGCCTCGAAACGGCGGGCAGCATTGCGGGCCACATCGCGCATGACTTCAACAACCTGCTCACGCCCCTGCTGGGATACCCCGACCTCATAGTTGACGAATTGCCGCCGGACTCCCAGTCGCGCAGCGACCTCATGCTTATCAAGAAGACGGCCCAGCAGATCGCGGACATCAACCAGCAGCTCCTCGCCCTTTCGCGGCGCGGCTACTACGAGCAGTCCGCGCTGAACGTCAATGTGGTAATCAGGGACGTGGTTCAAGTCCTTAATCGCGAGGCCTTGGCCGGGGGCAT
>JAAZAB010000332.1 GCA_012514555.1 Lentisphaerota bacterium | reverse complement strand
GGCCTGGAAGGCGAACGTGCTGCGGTCGCGGCATCTCACGAGCGTTGTGGTTGGTTCCGGGGTTCCGCTTGAAAGCTCGACCTGGAGCCTGGGAAGCCCGCACGACGTTGCGGTTTTCCTCCCCGTTCACTTCGGCGGGGCCCGCGCCGTGTTCCAATCCCGGGCGGAAGTCGACCCGCGCCTGTGGAAGAATCCCTCGTTCAACAGGGTTGTCGCAAGGACCAACCTCCCGCCGTCTTACAAGGCGGCGAACGCGTTGGTCCCGGCGCACTGGTCGCTTTCCGGAGCGACGGTCGATCTCGAAATGGTCCCGCAAGGCGTCCAGGCGGAGGATTATTTCGTCAAGATGAAATCGGGGACGCTGTACCAGCACTACGGGCCGTGGGCGCGCGAGTCGTCGCCCAACCGGTTCCAAATCAACTTCCGCGCGAAGGGGCGCGGCGAAGTCGAGGCGCTGGTGTTTGTCTACACGCACGCCCCCCACAAGCACCTTCGCAGCGACTCGGCCGGCAAGGTGACGCTCGACTCGGACGACTGGGCGCATTACCGGCTTGACTACGAGAAGCCGGATGCCGGCGTCAGCATCTCCGGCGCGATGCGGTGCAACTCGGGCGAAGTCTGCATCGACGACGTTTTTTTTACGGGAGCTGAGAAACCAAAATGAAAAAGCCTTGCCATATGCAAGCGCGCGGCCGGATACAGGGCTTGCGCAAGCCGCTGATCATCGCCGTCCTGGGCGCGGGCAACGGCGGCCAGGCCATGGCCGGCTGGCTGGCCTCCCGCGGCTGCGAGGTCCGGCTGACCGACCTGTTCCCGAACTATCTCGCGCCCTTGCGGCGGCTGAAGGCCATCGAACTTTCCGGCGCTGTTCAAGCCGAGGGCCGCGTCACGGTATGCCGGGACCCGGCCGGCTGTGTCCGGGGCGCCGATATGATCATCCTGGCCACGGCGGCGCCGGGGCACAAGCGGCTGGTTGCCCGGATGGCGCCGGGCTTGACAGACGGGCAGGTGCTCCTTGCAACGCCGGGCTATTTTTCGAGTTTGACGGTTCCCGTCTATTTGAAGGCGCTCGGGTATAAGCCCCGTCTGGTCTGCGCGGAAGCGGAATCCCTGATTTACACGTGCCGGTCGGCAGAGCCGGGAAAAGTTGCCGTTTATTTTGTGAAAAAGAAAATGGGAATCGGGGTCCAACCGCAATCGGAAGCCCGCCGTGTGCTGGAGATGATACGGCCGTTTTATCCCCAGATGGTAGACGAAGGCCATAGCTTCAAGGTGGCCCTGGATAACGTCAATTACGCCTTGCACCCCGCCATTCTGCTGTTCAATGCCGGCTGGGTGGAAGCCGCGCGCGGCAACTGGATTTTCTACAAGGAAGGCGTCACGCCGTCTGTCATTCGCGCCGTCG
The DNA here is from genome assembly GCA_012514555.1 of Lentisphaerota bacterium. Lineage (GTDB taxonomy): Bacteria > Verrucomicrobiota > Kiritimatiellia > JAAZAB01 > JAAZAB01 > JAAZAB01. Next base: position 1,135 of record JAAZAB010000332.1, on the reverse strand, counting down.
AAGGGTTGGATGCCGAACGGCTGGCCCTGGGCTCGGCCGCCGGGTTACGCCTGACGCCGGTCTACAAGCTCCTGAAAAAGTTTTACCGGGTGCCCGGCGCGAACCATCTGCTTTCTCTGCTGCAGCGCAATCCCGCCTACCAGAACATTCAGGCGCCGCCTGTTCTGGATTACCGCTATTTCACGGAGGATGTCTGCTATGGGCTGGTTCCGATGGCCGCCCTGTCCCGGAAACTCGGGTTGGCCGCGCCGGTGATGGATTCCATCATCCGGCTGGCATCCCTCCTTTTGGGAAGGGATTTGGGCCGAGCGGGGCTGCGCCTGTCCGACATGGGCCTGGAGTCCCTCGGACGGAAGGAATTGATTCGCACCCTGACGGGGCAGGCATGAATCGGCGCTGAAACACCTGCCATCCTGTCTGGCCGAAGGGGGCGCCCCGAAAGACCTGCCCATCGGCCCAGGTTGGAACCGGGGAAGAAGAGGACTCGCGCGGAGGCGCGGAGGCGCAGCGGATGACGGAAAACGACATCGGAACGCGGGGATCGAAGCGGCGATCGCCGTGCATCGCCAACGGGGAATGGCCTGGAAAAATGACGCTCTGCGCCTCCGCGCCTCCGCGGGAGAAACAGGAAACGTCATTCCGACCAACGCCTTCAGCGGACGGAGCACCGCCGCCGAGCCCGGCGTCGGTCTACCGCTGCCAGTCGGGCGAAGCGAATGATGGCGATGTCTCGTTTCCGGCACGGGATTTGACAGGGGAGACGCCATGACCAATAAAAAAACAGCGCGGGATCTCAAGGGCAAAACCATTGACATCCATTCCCACGTGGGGGTGTCCCTGAAGCACTATGCCAAGGGGGAATACCCCTATGCCGAGACGCTCGAAGGCCTCTACTATAAACAGCTCTCCGGCGGGATTGACGTCAACGTGGTGTTCCCCTTCACCATGGAGCTGTTCTGCGACTTCCACCGGCTGGTGGACACCGGCGAACTCGTCGAGGACGCGGCGCCGCTGTCGCCGGTCCCGTATGAGTTGGAAAACCGGCACCTCCTCCGCGAGCTCTATGAACATTGCCCCGAACTGACCGACCGCTTCCTGCCGTTTTTCTGTTTTGATCCCGGGCGGTACCAACAAG
>JAAZAB010000331.1 GCA_012514555.1 Lentisphaerota bacterium | reverse complement strand
CGTATGTATTGGGATAAAATAAGCCGACGTGTTCTTTTTGTCCACATCTGTTTAGGGACTCCAGGATGAGGTCGCTGTCGTCCTTTTTGTCCCTTGATTTTGCGTCTGATCTCGCCTTCCAGTTTCCGTATGTATTGGGATAAAATAAGCCGACGTGTTCTTTTTGTCCACATCTGTTTAGGGACTCCAGGATGAGGTCGCTATTGTCCTTTTTGTCCCTTGATTCTGCGTCTGATCCCGCCTTCCAGTTTTCGTATGTATTGGGATAAAGTAAGCCAACATGTTCTCTTTGTCCACATTCGTTTTCTGATGGCCTTCCAGAGCTGTTTTCCTCTCTCCCGCATTTTTAAGGCTTGACGGCCGGCGCGCCGAATGGTTGTATTGCGCCGTTGGCAGTTGTTCTTTGAATCGCAGTTTTTATTCAAGCGCGGAAAGCGTACGGAAGTCCGTGAAAATCGGACGCGGTTGCGCCGCTGTTACCGGGAACGAAATCCCAGAAGCCATCCTGGTGCGAATCGGGAGAAGGCGGGAAAGTAGGCAATCACCCGGAAGTCAGAAGACGTTGCCTTTCGCGCCCATCGGAAACCGGTTTTGGCCGGGTTCACTCTTTCGCAGGTGGAGAGGATGAGGGAGGACGAAAAACAACCTTCGATTTCCGCCTTCGAGCGGATCGAAGGTTTTTTTTGTTGTTTTCCGGCTTTCTCCGGAAAGGGCGTCCGCGCCGTTCAATTCATATCAACGCGTCAACTGGCGCAACACTCCAGGAGAAAGGCTAAATGCTTTGCCCGAACGCCCTTGTTCCCGCCGCGGCCTGCGCTGCTTTTATTGCCGCCTCCGGCATTGCCTCCGGCCAGTCGAACGCGAATGCGCCGGCGGAATCGCCGGACGCCGGCGGCAGCCAGGAAATCATCGTGTCCGCCAGCCGCGACCACCGTGCGGCCGAGCAGATTCCCGCCAACGTGACCGTGCTGACGGCCGACGATCTGGCTGCGCCCGACATTGTCACAATCGTGGATGCGCTTGCCGCGCTGGACGGCGTATATTTCCGGTCCAGCTCTGCGAATGCGGCGCAGCAGGAAATTTCCATGCGCGGGTTCGGCGAGAATTCCTTTGGCCGAGTGCTTGTGCTTTTGGATGGCGTGCGGCTTAACCGGCCGGACGGGGCCGGGATCAACTGGGCCCAGATTCCGCTCAATGCCATTGACAGGATCGAGGTGCTGCGCGGCGGCCAGAGCGCGCTTTACGGCGACAATGCCGTGGGCGGAGTGATCAACATCGTCACCCGGAAAGGCGCGCGCGAGCCGGAAATATCGGCTTCGGTCGTGGGCGGGAGCCACGGGCTGAACGTGGAGCGCATAAGCGGGGCAGGCTCGACCGGTTCGGTTTCCTATGCCGCCAACCTGGAGCGCACGCAGGAGAGCGGCTACCGCGACCGCTCGGCCTACCAATCCTGGGGCGGGGACGCCAGCCTTGGGTATGATTTCAGCGAGCGCGGAAGCCTGACCCTGGGCTTGGGCTGGGACACCATGGAAAGCGAGTCGCCCGGCGGCCTGACCAGGGCGCAGATGGACGAGGACCGCCGCCAGAGCATCAATCCTAACGACGACAGCGACAGCATGACGATGAACGCCAGCCTGGCCTTGAAAATCCTGGCGGACGATGAAACCCGGATTGACGTCACCTTCTCGTACGGCCGGAAGGATATCACCGTTGATATGGAAAGCTGGCAGAGCTTTTTCGACGAAGTCATTCACTCGCCCGGGATCACGCCGCGCCTGACAATCAAGTCGGAGCTGGGCTCCCATGCCAACACGTTTCTCATAGGCGCGGACGGCTACATGGACCGGCTGACCATGGACCGCTTCCAGGACGAGGCGCACGACGTCAAGGCGGCCGCGGCGACCATCGAGAAGTGGACGGGCGGCGCCTATGTCCACAATGAATTCGAAGTCGTTGAGTCGTTTTTTTTCGGGCTCGGCGGCCGGCTGGAACGGGCGCAATACAACGCGGATATGAGCGATCTGGCCGGCGACGACAGCGTCACCCACAATGCCCGCGCGCTTGACGCTTCGCTGACCTGGAATTTCGCCGAGAAGGCAAAGGCTTTTGCGCGCGCGGGCTCGGTGTTCCGGTTCCCGTTCGTGGACGAGCAGATCAGCTACATCGGCTACGGCTCCGACACGTTCTACACCGAGCTTGACCCGGAGTCCGGACGGAACTACGAGCTTGGCGCGACCATGGCCCTGGCCTCGCGGCTCAACCTGGGCCTGACGCTGTTCCTGATGGACATGAAGGACGAAATCAGCTGGGACGAAATCAACTATCGCAACGAGAACCTCGACGAGACGCGGCGCAGGGGCATCGAGGCCAGCGCCGATTGGAGAATCGGCAGGTTCGGCAGGCTGGACGCCAACTACACCTACACGGAGGCCGTGTTCACGGCGGGCGAAAACGACGGCAAGGATGTGCCGCTGGCGCCGCGCCACAAGGCGAGGGTGGGGGCCACGGCTTACCTGCCGCTGGATTTTTCGCTGCGCGGCGTCGTCCTGTACACGGGCGACCAACGCATGGGCCAGGATTTCGCGAACGAGGGCAGCCTGCTCTCCGGGTATACCCTGTTCAACCTGATGCTGCGCTATACCCCGGGCTATCTCGATCGTTGGGGTGTTGACGCGTTTGCCGGAGTGGATAACCTGTTCGACAAGCTCTACTGCAATACCGGCTATCGGGGATCCGCCGATGAGTGGTACTACCCGGCCGCGGGCCGCACTTTCAAGTTCGGCCTTTCATGCGCTTTTTGATTGGGCGCCGTGCGATGATGCGCCGGGAACCAGGGTTGGCTGGGAGGTCAAAAGCCCGTGGAAACATGGATGAACATCAAGTCTGCCGGCGGCCTTGAGATGGCAAGGCTGATATTCGCCAAGGGCGGCCCGGTGATGTGGCCCCTGTTGCTCTGCTCACTGCTGTCCATGACGATAACGCTGGAGCGCATCCTGTTCTGGTGGCGGCAGCGCATGACCGCGCGCCGCGAGGAGCTGCTGGACGCTGCGTTGCGCCACGTTGAATCCGGCGAATTCGAGCAGGCCGTCCAGGCCCTGCTGCTTCATCCGTTCGCCGCGACTCGCATGCTGGTCTCCGGCTTGAAGCACCGGGAATACAGCCTGGAAGACAGCCTTGAGGTGGCCGCCGGCGACGAAATAGCGCGCATGAAGCGCGGGCTGACCGTCCTGGACACCATCGTCACCATGGCGCCGCTCCTGGGCATTCTCGGGACCGTGACCGGGATCATACGCTCGTTCCACATCCTGGGCGGAGGTGAGGCGCCGGACCCGACGGCCGTCATCAGCGGCCTGGCGGAAGCGCTGGGAACCACGGCGGCCGGGCTGATCATCGCCATGGCCACGCTGGTTCCTTACAATGCGCGGATCAGCAGGGTTCAGAGGGAAGCGCGGCGTCTGGAACAGGTGGGCGGCCGCGCCGTGGTCGCGTACAAGAGGGGGCTGGCGCATGCGGCTGACAACCGGGTATGAAAATCGGAAGGCGCGCATTGAGCTAATCAACCTGATCGACATCGCCTTCATCATCCTGATCGCGTTTGTCTACGGCGCGATTTCGCTGACCATGTCGAAGGGCCTCAAGGTTACGCTGCCTGTCGGGGCGGCTGACCCGGACAGCCGGCGGCGCATTGTCCGGATCGCCCTTGACTCCGACAGCACTCTCTGGCTGGACAAGGAGGCGTGCGACCTTGAGGCCTGCGTGAGGAAAGCCGCGGCGGCGGCAAGGGGCGGCTCGTGCTCCGTGATGATCAGCGGCGACCGCGGCGCGGAACTGGGCGCCGGCATCGAGCTGCTTTCGCTGTTGAAGGAAGCCGGCGTGGATTCTGTGGCCTTTGAGGTGAGGAAGCGGTGATCCAATGAAGCGATCGGATTACATCGCCGCTTTTGCCGTGGCCCTGTTGCTTCACGGCGTCATTTT
>JAAZAB010000330.1 GCA_012514555.1 Lentisphaerota bacterium | reverse complement strand
TGGAGGCGGCCATGATCCGCATCCTGTCTCCCGTGTGCGGCGCGGATGACGCCGCGGCGGTCATCGGCGCGGGCGCCTCGGAAGTCTACTGCGGGGTAATGACGCAGGACTGGCAGAAGCGCTACACGAACGTGGGCTCGCCCAACCGCCGGGAATGGCGCGTTTCCAGCATGCGCGGCTACGACGAGCTCGAGGCCGTGGCGGCCGCGTCCCACGTGCGCGGCGCCCGCGTGTTCCTGGCGCTCAACGCGCTCTACACGGCCGGCCAGCATGGCGCGGTCCGCGAGCAGGTGCAGGCTGCCATGGCCGCGGGCGTGGACGCCTTGATAGTGGCCGACCTCGGGCTCCTTCTTGCGCTCCGCGACTACGGCTGGACGCGCGACATCCACATCAGCACCGGCGGAACCAGCTTCAACAGCGAAACGGTCGCCTTCTACCGCGACCTCGGCGCCTGCCGGGTCATTCTGCCCCGCCAGAACCGGGTCCGCGAAATAGCTGCAATCAAGGCCGCCCACCCGGGCTTTGAGATTGAAGCCTTCATCCTGAACCGCGGCTGCAAGAACATAGACGGCTTCTGCACCTTCCACCACGGCACCAACGAAATACAGCGCGGCTGGTGGTGGAACATCCCGAAAAAGCTGCACGCCGACCACTACGTCCTTAACGCCCTCAAGCTCATGCCGCGGGGCCTTCGCGACGCGCTTTCCCGCACCCGTCTCATCAGCTCCGACAGCGCCTGCTTTCTCCCCTACGAGAGCACCGTGGTTTCCGGGGCCGGCGCGCGGGAAATCGCCGCGCTCCGCAAGAACCTGAGGGACAACTTCAACCTCTTCAACGGCTTCGACACCTGCGGCGCCTGCGCGCTCTGGGATTTCGACCGCGCAGGCTTGTGCAGCGTGAAAATTGTTGGCCGCTCCAACCCGATCGAAAAGAAGCTGAAAGACGTGCGTTTCCTCAAAACCTGCATAGACCGCCTCGCCGGCGGCGCGCCGAGCCGCGAGGACTACTCCGCCTTTGTCCGCCAGGCGTACGAGTCCGTCTACGGCTTCGGCTGCAACCGCTGGTGCTACTACCCGGAAGAGGACAGCGCATTGAACGAGGGCGAATTATGATGTCCGCGCCAGCAGCAAACCGCGCCCAGGGCCGGGGAGTCGAACGCGCCGCGCTCTTTTCCGGGCTGCGCGAGCTCGAAGCTTATTCGCTGCCCTGCGACCGCGTCTATTTCGGGCACGAATTCTGCCAGCGGCGCCTGCCGGAAGCCGGCGAGGCCCGGCGCGCGCTGGAGCTCGCGGAAGCCCGGAACCTGCCCTTCACGCTGGTCACCCCGTTCGTGACCGACGCCGGCCTGGCCCGCGTGCGCGCCCTGCTTTCGGAACTCACGGGCGCCGGAGTTCCCTCCGGATTCGAGGCCGTCGTCAACGACTGGGGCGCGCTCCGGATGATTCGCCGCGAGTGGCCCGGCATCCCGATCGCGCTCGGGCGGCTGCTGACAAAACAGAAGCGCGGCCCGCGGCTCATGAACATCATCGGCCGGCTCCCGGCCGACGCGGCCGATCATTTCATGCGCTCGAACGTGGACGCGCCGCGCCTTGCGGAGTTCCTCCGCGCCCAGGGCATCGTGCGCGTGGAGCTCGACAACCTCCTGCAGGGCATCCGCCGCGAGCCGGGCGCGCTCCCGGCCAGCCTTTACACGCCCTTCGCCTACATCTCCACCACGCGCCTCTGCCTGCTCATGGGCGGCGACCAGCCCGGCAAGAACTTCCGCTCCATCGGCCGCTGCTCCCGCGAATGCCTCCGCTACGGCATCACGCTCGCGCACCGGGACATGCCGGTCCCACTCCGCCTCCAGGGCAATACCATGTTTTTCGAGAACAAGAAGCTTCCCCCCGACCTGGCCGCGCTGAACATCAACCGCATTGTAATCGAGCCCTCGCTTCCCTGACTGGCCGCGAAATGCCCGACATCCGCAAGGAAAGCCAAAAAAACGCCGGCCCAGCGCTGCGGCACATTTTCCGCCAGGGATGCGCGCTCCTGGCCGGCGCGCTGATCAAGCGCGGATGTTCCGTGCTGCTTATCATATTGCTTTGCCAATACCTCTCCGGCGGCCAGGTCGGGCGCTACCTGTTCGTGCTTTCGCTCATCGAGATCGCGGCGATCGCCATCGGGTTCGGGTCCCAAACCATAATGGTCCGCGCCGTCGCACAGGGCGCGGCGCCGCGCGCCGCCTACTCGGCCGGGCTCGGGCTGCGATTCTTCTCGGGCGCGGCGACGTTCCCGCTTCTCATCCTGGCGGCCGGCGCGCTGCACGGGTCCAGCCTGCTCCTGCCCTGCGCCGTCATGGGCGCGGGCGCGCTCATCGCCGCGTTCACCGAGCTGCCGGCCGCGATGCTGCTGGGGCGCAAGCACATGGCGGCCAAGTCCGCCGTCGACGCCGCGAACGGGCTCCTGGGCGTGGGCTTCCTGTGGATCGCGCTCGCCTCGGGCTGGGGCTTGACCGGCGCGGCATGGGCCTTCACCCTGCGCAACGCGGCGGTTTACGCTATAATGGAAGCCGCGGGCCGGCGCCTGACAGGCTGCAGGCCGGCGCCGCTCGCGCCGGGCGCGGCGCGAGCCCTTTTCCTCGAAGCCGCGCCAATCGGCGCCGGGCTGCTTGCCATAGCGCTGTACACGCGCTGGTCGGCGCTGCTTTTGCCGGGCTGGATTTCGGACCAGGCTGCGGGCTGGTTTGGCGGCGCCTGGCGCGTGTTCGAGCTGATGACCTTCATTGGAACCGTGCTCGCCAGGGCCGCGTTTCCGTCCATCGCGGAAGCCGGAGGCGCCGCGGCAGGAGCGCCGCTCGTACGGCGCGTACTGGGCTTGAGCCTGCTGGCCTCGATCCCCGTGACGCTCGGCGGCTCGCTCCTCGCGGAATGGCTTCTGCCGCTCGTGCTCGGGCAGGAATTCCGGCCGTCGGTTCCGCTTCTGCGCATCCTGTGCGCAGCGGCCCCGCTCATATTCGTCTACGAGATCATGGTGCACACCCTGTACGCGGCCGGGCGCCAGAAGCGCGTACTGGTTGTCATGCTGGCCGGAGTGGCATCCAGCCTGGGCCTTAACATCTTCTGCCTGGGCGCGTTCGGGCTCGATGGAGCGGCATGGGCCGCGCTCGCCAACGAGCTGCTGCTCTTCGCCGCCTACGGCGTCCTGTGCCCGGCACGCGGCCGCGCGGCGCCGCTGCTCGGCGCCCTCCTTGCGGGCGGAACGGCGCTCCTGCTCGCAATTGCCCCGCCCGGCGCGGCCGGCCAGGCAATTGCCGCCGCCGGCATTGCCGCCGCGCTGGCCGCAGGCATTGTTTCAATCCGGCGATAAAGGGATGATCACGCGCCCCCGGCGCCGGAGAAGCCCGGCTTCCACTCGCAGTCCAGGTGCAGCACGCCCATTGCAGTGGACGTGCTGGTGACGGAGAACGGGTACCAGTCCTCGCGCCTGTGGTACTGGACCTTGTGATCATGGGAATGCATGGCAAGCGAAAGAAAATACTTGCCTTCCCCAAGGCGCAGCGGCCGGATCACGAGCCGCATGGTTCCCTCGCCCGGGCCGACGATGCCAACCGGGATTTTCATGATATCCGTATTGGTGCCGAACAGGTAATAGCCGCCGCCGGTCTTGATCGAAAACCCGAACACGGGATTCTCTATCCGGGTTTTGGCCCGGTACCGGATATCCACGCACAGCGTCTCGCCCGTGACAAACTCGGCGGTTTCCTTCCCTGCGCCGTCGCGCATGGAGACTTCGACGAATTCCATGTCCCGCGTGCCGTGCTCCTCCACGTTCAGCATTCCGATGCGCGCCATGTATGCGCGCAGGTACGTGAGAATCACTTCGGACGGCCTGCCCTCGGCCACGAGCCGGCCCTGGTGGATGAGCTTCACGTCGTCGCAGTGGTGCTCCACGGCCGCCAGGTCATGCGACACCAGCAACAGCGTCTTGCCGCGCTTCTGCAAGTCCCGGATGCGGTCGAAACAGCGCATTTGAAACGCCATGTCCCCCACCGCCAGCACCTCGTCGATCAGAAGGAGCTCGGGATCCAGCTCCACGGCCACGGCGAAGCCCAGCCGCACGTACATGCCGCTCGAATAGTGTTTAACCGGCATGTTGATGAAGTCGCGCAGGCCCGCAAAATCCACGATCTGGTCCAGCCTCCGCCGCACGTCCTCCCTCGCTATTCCAAGCAGCGCCGCGTTCAGATAGATGTTCTCGACCCCGGACAGTTCCGGGTGAAACCCGGCCCCCAGCTCCAGCAGCGATGAAATCCGGCCCCGGGTCGTCACCTCCCCCTCGGTCGGCGAAATCGTTCCGGCCAGCAGCCCGAGCAGCGAGCTCTTGCCCGAACCGTTCGGGCCGACCACGCCGACCGTGGCGCCCCGGGGAATCTTCAGGTTGATCCCGCGCAGCGCCCAGAACTCCTCGTCCGCCGGCGCCCGGCGGCGCCTGAAAGGCCGCGTGATCGCGCCGAGCAGGGAGCCGCCGCCCACGCTGCGAAGCCGGTAGCGTTTGCCCAGGTTCACGGTTTCTATGGCAAGCTCACTCATAGGTAGTCGGCAAAATCCTTCTGCGCGCGCCGGAAAAGCATATAGCCCCCCGCGAAAACCGCCAGGCACAGCGCCATCGCCCCGCACGTCGCGGCCGTCCAGGGGAAACTCACGGCCTGCAGCGCGGCGGCCCTGTAGGCGGTCACCAGCATGGCCAGGGGATTGAGAAGATACAGCGCGCTCCAAACTCCTTTATCGCCCAGCAATCTCCCGACAAAGTCCAGGTTGTACATTACCGGGCTCACAAAAAACCAGGCGCTGAGCCCGACCCCGACCAGATGCTGCGCATCGCGGAAGCGCACGTTCACGGCCGCCATAACCAGCGCCAGCCCGAGGTTGAACATGAAATGCAGCGCCAGCACGGCCGGCAGCAACCACCACCACGGCCCGACCTCACCGCCTTTCACCGCCAGCAGCACGGCCACGACCGGAATCTGCACCAGCAGGCTGAGCATGTAGTTGACCAGGTTCGCCAGCGTCGCGGCCAGCGGCAGAATGATTCGCGGAAACCTGACCTTCTTGACCAGGTTGGCGTTCCCCTCTATGCTGCCCAGGCCGCTCTGCACGGAGTTCACCGTGAACTGCCAGGCAAACACGCCGATCACGATCTCCGCCATGGGCACGTTGCGGCCGGCCATCATGCGCAGGAAGAACACATAGATCAGCGCCATGAAAAGAGGGATCAGCACGCTCCACAGGAAGCCCAGGGCCGACCCGCGGTACCGAATCTTCAGCTCCCTGGCCGTGAGGTTCCAGAGCAGGTCCCGATAGCGTTTGAACAAAATCAGCATGGCATGTCGCCGCCCCGCATGATCCCCGCCGGCCGCGCAATATTTCATGAATGCCGCGGCGTGGCATTGACGGAAAACACCGCAAGTCTAGCGCTTTGACGCCCGGTGTCCAGCGCGAATGAGAAGGCCGCGGGTTGGCTCGGAGGTTTTCTGTTTGCATCCGCCAGGCGCGCGATGTAGTCTGGTATGCGGATCGGGATTACACTCGGGATAAACGCAGGAAGGAGAACGGCGTGGCCTCATTGAACAAGGTTATTCTGATGGGAAATCTGACCAAGGACCCGGAGCTGCGAAAATTGCCTTCGGGCACGGCTGTGTGCGACCTGCGGCTCGCGGTGAACGAGGATTACACAAACCGCGACGGGCAGAAGGTTGAAAAAACCCTTTTCGTGGACGTCGCCACGTGGGAGCGGCAGGCGGAGAATTGCGAAAAGTACCTGAAAAAAGGGTCGCCGGTGCTTGTAGAGGGCAAGCTGGAACTGGACGAGTGGCAGACGGAGCAGGGCGAAAAGCGCAGCCGCATGAGAGTGCGCGCCATCAACGTCCAGTTCCTGTCCCGCCGCGAGAGCGACGAATCCGGCGCGCCCGGCCAAAGCGCCGCGCGGGCGCCGGCGCCGGCCAGGGACAATCCGCCCCCGGATGACAAAGCGACGCCGTTCTGACAACCCCGGCACGCGGCGCCCGGCCGCGCCCCGGCGCTCCGCCTCACTTCAGCGTTTCCAGCGCCGGCGCGGTCATGGCCCAGACGCCCGTCTTGTCGCCCACCTCGTCGCGGAGGGCTTGGAGCCTGGCCATGATTTTCTCCACAACCTCGTCCTTCTGAACCGTCAAGATGGCCGCGTTGGCGCCGGGCCAGACGTGGTTGTCAAGCCGCGCGCCGCTCTTCGGCCCGCGCCCGCTCAGCCGGGGCCACCGGGTGTAGCCTGCGATGTCGAACTCATCAAGCAGGCCGGCTATTTCCTCGTCCAGCACGATATCATAGATTATCCAAAGCGCTTTCATGCCGCGGTTCCTTTCCTCAGCAGGGCCGCCTCCAGCCGCTTCCGTTCCGCGCGGGAGTGGACGAGGCTGTATAGGATCGGCACGAACACGAGAGTAATCAGCATTGCAAACAGGAGGCCGCCGGCGATGGTCGCGCCCATCGGCCTCCACATGGCGGCGCCCTCACCCCTGCCGAACACCATGGGCGCCATGCCTGCCACGCTGGTGAGCGTGGTCATCATCACCGGCCGCAGCCGGGAGCGCCCGCCGTTGACTATCGCCTCGGCGATCAGCTGGCCGCGCGCGCGCAGAAGGTTGATGTAGTCAATGAGCACAATCGCGTTGTTCACCACCACGCCAACCAGCATTATCATGCCGATGAACGACATGATGTTGACCGTCAGGCCCAGCAGCACCAGGCTGACGGCGACGCCCGTGAAGGCGAATGGAATGGAAAACAGGATCAGGAACGGGTCCACCAGGCTCTCGAACTGCGAGGCCATGACCATGTACACCAGCAGGATGCCCAGCGCCAGCATCAGCTTCATGTCGGCAAACGTCTCCGCCTGGTCCTCCGCGCTCCCGCCGAAGTTGATGCCCACGCCCGACGGCAGCGCCACCCGGGCGCCGATCGCCTTGCGCAAATCGGCCACAACCTCGCCGCTGCTGCGCTCGAACACGTCCGCCTCCACCTTGATCATGCGCTCCTGGTTCTTCCGGTCTATCTTTAGGGGGCCCGTGCTTTCCTCGATGCTTGCCACGCTGTCCAGGCGGATGCGCCGCCCGTCGGCCGCCGTGATTTCTGCGCGGGCCATGTCGGACAGCGAGCGCCGGTGCGGCTCATCAAGCCGGAGCATGATGTCGTACTCGTCGTCCTTCTCCCGGAACTGAGTGGCCGCCGTGCCGTAGAAGAGCGTGCGCATCCCCTGGGCCACCTGCGACACGTTCAGCCCGTGCGCCGCCGCCTTGACGCGGTCTATCCTGACATGGATTTCCGGCCGCCCGATCTCGCGGGCTATGTTCACCTCCACCGCCCCGGGGGTCGCCCGAATGATGGCGGCCACTTCCTCGGCGACCCCCTGAAGTATGTCCAAGTCGAACCCGGTCACCTCCACGGATATTGGCTTGGCGCCGCGGCCCGGGCCCATGCCGCCGCCTGCGGTGCTGACCTTCACCACCTCGGGCCAGAGCGCCACCCGGTCGGCCACCTCGCGCCCGATGGCCTTCGAGGTCTTGTCGCGCTGCGTCGGCCCCACCAGGCGGAGCTGGACCTGCCCGATGTGCGTGCCGGAGCTCGAGTCCATGCCCCGGCTCTCGCCGCAGCGCATTGAATAGGTTCTCACGTTTTCCCTGCCGGCCGCCTCCAGCGCGAGGGGAATAACGCGACGGCACACCTCGGCGGTGTCCTCCACGCGGGTCCCGATGCCCAGCTCCACCTTGATCGTCAGGCGGTCGGAATCGTCCTCCGGCGAAAACTCGGAACCGACCGTCAGGAACAGGATCACGCCGCCCGCGAACAGGGCAATGGCGATGGCCACGACCAGCCATCTCGCGCGCAGTGCCCGGGACAGCAGCCGGCCATAAGCCGCGTCAAGCGCGCCGAACATCTTCTCGCCCCGCTCGTGAAGCGCCGCCATGCGCGGCCCGGTTTTCGCCTGCTGCTCTTTGGCCGTGCGCATCAGCTTGCTGCTCAACATCGGGGTAAGCCACAGGGCGCACACCATGCTTGCCACTAGCGTCGCGGTCAGCAGCCCGCCGAGCTGCTTGAACATCACGCCCGACACGCCCTCCAGGAAGATAAGCGGAACGAACACGACGATCGTCGTCAGCGTCGAGGCCGTGACGGCCGTCCCGACCTCCTCGCTGCCGAACATGGAAGCCTCGCGCGGCGCGGCGGCGCCCTCCACCTTCTTCGTGATGTTTTCAAGGACCACCACGGCGTTGTCCACAACCATGCCGATGGCGACCGCGAGGCTGGACATGGAGATTATGTTGATGGTCCAGCCCATGGTCCACATGAAGATGAACGCCGCGATCAGGGAGAAAGGGATCGTCAGGGCAATGATGAGCGACGTCCGGACGCTGCGCAGGAACAGCAGCGTGACCAGCACCACGAAGATGAACCCCCACTTGACCGTGTTCATCACGTTGTTGATCGAATTGGTGATGTCGGCGCTGGTGTCGGCGATCAGGTTCAGCTCGATGTCCCGCGGCAGCGTCGGCTTCAGGCGCTCCAACTCCCTGCTGACCTCCCGGGCCACGCCCACCGTGTTAGCGCCCGAGCGCTTCTGGATCATCATCATCATGCCGCGCCGGCCGTTCGTCTCGGTGATGCGCTTCTCCTCCTCGAAGCCGTCGAGCACCCGCGCCACGTCGCGCAGGTACACGTAGGCCCCCTTGTTTGACCGCAGCACCACGGTCTCCAGCTCCTCCGGAGTCGCGAATTCGCCCGGAACGCGGATCGTGTAGTCCATGCGGCCGACCTTGATGTTGCCCGCGGGCAGTGTCACGTTCTCCGCGGCCAGGATTCTTGCCACGGAATCAAGGTCCACCCCGAACGCCGTAAGCTTTTCGGGGTCCAGCAGTATCTGTATCTCCCGCTGGAGTCCCCCGAAAAGGTTCACCGTGCCCACGCCCGGAAGGCGCTTGAGCGGGTCGGCAACCTCCCGGTCAATGATGTCGTACAGGTTCTCGACGCTCTCCTTTGCCGTCACGCCGTAAAACTGGATGGGGATTTGAGACGTGTTGAACTTCATGAAGCGCGGCTCCTCAGCGTCGTCCGGCAGGCTGCCCTTCACGCGGTCCACGTTGCTGCGCATGTCGTTGGAGGCCTCGTCCAGGTCCGTGCCCCACATGAACTCGCACGTGACCGTCGATATCCCCTCGCGCGTTGCGCTGGTCATGTCCTTCAGGTTATTCACCGAGCCCAGCGCGCGCTCGATCAGCTTGGTGACCTTGTTCTCCACGTCCTCCGTGCTGGCGCCGCTCCACTCGGTAACGACCGTCACCATCGGGTTGTCGATCTCGGGCAGGTAGTCCACCGACAGGTCCATGATCATCACGGCGCCGATGACGAGCGTCGCCAGGAAGAACATCAGGGTCGTGACCGGCTTCTGTACGCCAAGCTCGGATAATTTCACGGGGCAATCTCCTTTAAGCCGGTCACTTCTCCGGCTGCCCGCCGGCGGCCGCATCCTTGACGCGCTCCACCCTGACGCCGTCGGTCAGCTTGTTCTGGCCCATGACGACGTATTCGTCGCCGGCCTTGAGGCCGTCGAGAATCTCAACCTGGTCGCCGCTGCGGATGCCGGTGGCGACCTGCGCGGCCCGGGCCGCGTTGTCCTCCACGACGAACACCACCTGCCTGTCGAGCACGCGCACCACGCTGGACGCCGGCACCATCAGCGCCGAAGAGCGCATGGCCATGCGGATTTCCGCCGTGGCGTACATTCCGGGGCGCAGCGCCCACTGGCCGCTTGCGCCGCGCTCGTTGTCCAGCAGGATTTCCACCGGCGCCGTGCGGGTCTTCTCGTCCACGGTCGGGAAAATGCGGCCCACCACGCAGCGGAACACGCGGCCCGGATGGGCGTCCGTCCGCACTTCCACGGGAGTCTTGCCGGGCTCCAGGATCGGCAGCATTCGCGCCGGAACCGAGACCATGAGGCGCAGCGGCGACATCTGCACAAGCCGCAAGATCGGCGTGCTTGCCCCCACCATGGCCCCGGGATCCGCGTACCTCTCGGCCACCACGCCGTCCATCGGGGCGCGCAGGAGCGCCTCGTCCAGGTTCACCCTGGCCAGCTTGAGCTGGGCCTTTGCCTGGGCCAGCGCCGCCTTCGCGCTCTCGTGCGCCGCAACCGCCGTGTCGCGCGCCTGCTCGGTGGCGACCTCGCCGGCAAACAGGGCCTCCAGCCGCCGGCGCTCGCGCTCCCTGTCCGCCAGCACGGCCTCCGCCTGCTGCACCTGCGCCTCCGAAAGCGCGAGTTGCGCCTCCAGGTCCCGGTGCTCGATCTCCGCGATGATGTCGCCCTTCTTCACCTCGACGCCTTCCGTCACCTCGGCGCCGCTCTCCAGCTCGAGCTTGCCAAGCCGCCCCTGCGATTTCGAGGAAACCTGCACGGACAGGGGCGACTCAAGCTCGCCCGTGAACTGGAGCTTCTCCGAAATCTCGCCCGGCTTGACCGTGGCCGTGCGCACCGCTACCGGCAGCATTTTCTTCGCCCCGGCCGCGCCCTGATTCCCGCCCGACGGCGAGCATCCCGCCGCCATTGCCGCGGCCATTGCCAGACAAGCCCATTTTTTCATTTTCATCCTCCTGAATCCGAACGTCGCGCGCCCCGGACCGCCGCGCAGGCCATTTCCTCTCCGCAGCGCCGGCTCATTTCCCGGCCCCTGCGTCTTCGTCCGCCTTCAGCACGGGCCCGGATGGAAGAGCGCCGGTCGAAAGCAGGCCCATCGCCTTCTGAAGCGACACCCGCGTCACCGCGTGGTCGAAAAGCGACTGGTAATAGTTCGCCGATGCCGTGGTCAGAGCCTGCCGCGCGTCCATCACCTCGACCGGCGTGTTCTGCCCCTCCTTCAGCCCCGTCTCCACCAGGCGCAGCGCCTCCTTTGCCGTTTCCAGGTTCCGGCTCTGCGAGTTTGCGAACTCCGCGGCCGTTTTCAGCGAGAGGACGAGCTGCCGGACCTGGCTGATCGCCTTGTCCTCCGTGTCGCGCAGCGCGATCTCCTGCTGCCTGAGCCTGGCGCGCTCCTGGATCAGGGCGCCGCGCCGGGCCAGGCCGTCGAACAGCGGCAGGCTCGCCCGCAGGCCCGCCCGCCACTCGTCGCCCCACTCGTTCCTGGAGGACTCGTGCGGGTCCGGGTTCGACCACGCCTGCGAAGCGAAGCCTGAGAGTTCCGGCCAGTACTTGCTGAGCGCTTCGGCCACGCTCTCGCGCTGCAGCCGCAATGCGTACTCCGCCCCGGCCAGATCGGCCCTGCGCTCCAGCGCAATGCGCAGCGCGTCTTCGAATTCGATATCCTCGATGACAAGCGGGATCGAATCCACAAGCTCCACGTCGCTCTCCGGCGAGGCGCCGATCAGGCGGAACAGCGCCGTCTCCGCCACGTCCTTGTCGTTCCGCGCCTGCAGGACCTTCGCCCGGAAATTGGACACCTCCACCTCGGCCCGGAGCTCGTCGTAGTTGGACGCCATTCCCTGCTTGCGCCGCGCCTTCGTGTCGGTCACCTGCCGCTCGGCGGTCCTCAGCGACGCCAGGTTCACCTCCAGCAGGTGCGCGGACAAAACCGCGGCGTAGTAGGCCCGCACCACCTCGTAGCGCACGTCCTCCTCCGCCTGGCGGATGCCGGTCTCGGCCCACAAGCGGTAGAGCTTTCCGGCCCGCAGCGCCGGGCCGATCCGCCCGTTGAAAAGCGGCTGCGCCAGGTCCAGGCCCGCGCTGTACTGGTCCTGGAACCGGGTCACGGAGTACACCCCGTCCCTGGTCGAGCCCAGCTCCCTGTCGAGCCTCAGGTAGTTCCCGGTCAAATCCAGCGAGGGCAGCGCGGAGGAATACGACGCCTGGATGCGCCCGCGCGCGATCTCCCGCTCCTGCCGCGCACGGCGCAGCGAAAGGTTCATCGCATTCGCCCGCTCAAGCGCGTCCGCCAGCCGCAAATCGCCGGACAGGTAAGCCGCGCCGTTCGTCGAGGCCGCCTTGTCCGACAGCTCCGCCACGCGCGCCCCGGACTTCTCCGCCCGCAAGCCGCGCATGTCCTCCGCGTCCGGCACGCTCGCGCAGCCCGACGCCAGTGCCGCGGCCGCCAGGAGGCAGGCTGGGAACGGCCGCCCGAATTTCCAATGCCTCAGATTCATTTGCGCCTTCCCCGTTTCAACGAAGCTTCCCGCACCGCGCGGATTCCCGCGAGGCTGAACCGCGCGACGTGCTCGGCCAGGGCGGCAGCCCCGATGTTCAGCCTTGGCGGGCCCGTGCGGCGCTGCGTCCGCGCATCGAGCCGCCTCCGGCGCTCCTGCATCAGGGCCGCGACGCATTGGGCGTGGGTGCTCATCTCGCAGAGCTGCACCTCCCGCTCGGTCGCGCTCGGGCCCAGGAGCTTTCTCACGATCGCCAGGTGCCTGAGCCGCAGCGGCTCGATCATGCTTTTCTTCACTTCCGCCAGCAGGCCCGTCGGGCTTGACATTTCCCTGTGCGAAATGTCCAGCTCCCTGCTCGCGGGGTCCATGAACCGCCTCACGAGCGCAATGATGTGGCCGCGAAAACGCTCCTCCGCAGGCGCATCCGGGGCCGCCCCCCCGTCAGGGGGATACTCCGCAATGCTCCGCTCGAACTCGTGCCGCCACGCCGCGGCGTAGAGCTCCGCCTTGCTGCGAAAGTGGTAGTTCACCGCGGCCCCGTTGGCCCTTGCGGCCCGGCAGATGTCCGCCGTGGTCGTGTCCCGGAAGCCCTTTGCCGCGAACAACACGCCCGCGGCGTCAAGCAGCCTCCGCCTGGTGTCAGCCCCGTCCGCGCGATTGGCTCCCATGCCGCCCCCCGTTTCGTCGAAAGAAATAGAGCGGCAAATTAAAACACGCGTTTGAATTAGTCAAAACATTTTTTCGCTTTTCCGGACCCCGGCCAGGGCTGCGCCACGAAAGGCATTCGGCGGCGCATCAGGCGCGAATCTTGACGGGCCTGCCGGCCCCGGCGCTTTCGATGGCGCCGAAGACCATTGCCAGGCTCTTGATGTTGTCCTGGCAGGCAGTCTCCGGCGCCCTGCCCTTGCGCAGGCAGTCAAGGAAGTCGGCGATGCAGCCCTTGTGCCCGCCCTGCTTGGCGCCCGGCGGGACTTTGACGGGCACATCTTCGCACTTGGAAAGAAAGCCCCCGCCCCTGACAACGCGCTCGGCGCGAAAGAGCCCGCCGCCGTTCCAGGCGGCCGAGCCCCTGGCGCAGGTCGCGCGCCAGTCGCATTCCCAGCTTGTGTTGAGCCCCTCCGAGCACCAGCTTCCGCGGTAGTTGTAAACGATGCCGCCGCTCATCTCGAAGACGGCCATGGCCGAGGCGCCGTGGGCGTACCACGAGCCGGGGGGATTCCATTCCCTGCAGAACACCGACACCGGATCGGCCCCGGATATGAACCGCGCGGCGTCGAACGTGTGTATCGCCATGTCGAGGAGCAGGACGTGCTTCATGCCGTCACGGAACCCGCCGAAATGGGCGCCGATGTAGAAGTCGCAATTCAGGGTCGTCAGCGCGCCGAGCCGCCCGCCGGCAAGCAGGCCGCGGTACGCGCGGATTTCCTTCTGGTATCGCCTGTTCTGCATGACGGCGTACACGAGCCCGGCCTTCTTCGCTGCCGCCGCCATTTTTTTCGCGTGCTCGATTGAATCGGCCATGGGCTTTTCGCCGAGCACGTGGCAACCGTGCCTGAGCGCCAGGAGGGTCGTGGCGAAGTGGGCTTCCGGAATGGTGCAGTCGAACAGGACGTCGGGCTTGAGAGTCCTGAGCATGGCGGTCAGGTCGTCGCCGGCGACGGCGCGTGCAAGCTGGAACTCGTCCCTGCGCCTCCTGGCGGCCTCTACCCTGATGTCCATGAGCCCTGCCAATTCGACGCCGGGCATCTCCTTGACGGCGTTCAGCCAGGCGGCGCTGATGCCGCCGCACCCGGCCAGGACGACGCGAAACGGTTTTGACATTTTTGCCGTCACTCGATGCCGCCGGCGGGTACGAGGGTCGGCCCGCCCCAGGCCAGGGACCAGCGCATGATCTCGCCGGACACGAAGCCGATGTACCATGCGCCGCTCGTCCTGTCGTACACTGCCAGGTCGAACGCGCCGTCGCCGTCGTAGTCGCCCGGCACCGGCGTGTAGCCAACGCCGCCCCAGCGCGTGCCCCATGCCAGGAGCCGGCCCTGAAGCGTGACGATGAACCAGCGGCCCGCGGACGCGTCGTAGAGCGCGAGGTCCGAGACGCCGTCGCCGTCATAGTCGCCCCACACCGGCGAGAGCCCGGGCGCGCCCCACCAGCAGGCCCATTGGATCAGCGAGCCGTCCGGCCGCGCGATATACCACAAGCCTGAAGCCTCGTGATACACGGCCAGATCCCCGGCGCCGTCGCCGTCGTAATCGCCCGGCACGGGAATGAAGCCGTAGCCGCCCCATGCAAAGGCCCACGCGATGTTGATCCCGGCCGCTCCATGGATATACCAGGTCCCGGCTCCGTGCACCGCGAGGTCGCAGCGGCCGTCGCCGTCGTAGTCGCCCCACACGGGGGCCAGGCCGGGCGCGCCCCAGGGAACCTGCCAGAGCACGTTCGACCCGGCGGTTGTCCGCGCGTACCAGAGTCCGGCGGCCTCATCCTGAACCGCGAGCTCACAGCGGCCGTCGCCGTCGTAGTCGCCGGGCGCGGGCTCCTGTCCGACCCCGCCGAGCTGCGCGGCCCAGGCCAGGTTCGCCCCGGCCACGGTCCTGACATACCACAGCCCGTTCACCGGGTCGTACACGGCCAGGTCGGCGCGGCCGTCGCCGTCATAGTCGTTGAACCCGCCGGCAAGATGCCGGAACACGCGTAAATCGAACGGCCCCTGTGCCTCGGAGGCCAACGCAAGGTAATACACGCCGTTGCTCGGGCAGGCCCAGTCCAGGCTGTTGGAGGCGCAGTAGACAATCTGCATGGGCGCCGCGTCGAAAATGCGGATGCGCATTGCGCCTGGCGGGTTGCCCACCCGCACGCCATACCTGGCTCCCGCAACGGCCTCGATCCGGTACCAGGCTACTCCGTTGGACGCGGGAATCGCGCCGTTCGTGTCGGAGCCGATCGCCAGTGCCGGAACGTGCGCAATGTCCTGGTAACGGTAGCTCGCATAGGACATCCACTCGCCGCCCGGCATGGCCTCGAAGCGGATGGAATTATCATGCCTGTTCGGCAGCCCCGCGATGAATGCTACGCTGTCGTTCGTGGGCTGCGCCACGTAATGCTCGTTGGCTTGGAGCAGCATGAACCCGTCACGCTCGGCGATGGTGACGGTCACATTGCCCGGGTAGGCGAAGAGGATGTCATCCGGGTGAAACTGCCGCGCGATGAATATGCGGTTGAGCCGGTTGGACCAGGCCGCGCTGAATGCGGGCGGCTCGACCCGCTCGCCGATGATGCTGGTGTCCTTCCCCCATACATCCGCAAATCGCTCCATCAGAAGGATCCGCTCCCCGATGTTCGTCACCACTATTTCGGACCTCGCCGAATCGGAGGCCGCGAACCATCCGTTCGACCGCGGAACCATGTTCGTGTAGATGTCCGGCGAATCCAGGTGCGCGTTGTGCACCAGTGTCAGGCTGCCGGGCTCCGCAATCACGCGGTGGTAACCCTTGCCGGCAAAGACGCCCGCCATGGCGTCAAGCTCGGCCTGGGGCCGGCTCGCCGCGGGCAAAAGCGGCGGAACGAAATTCGTGACCCAGTGCAGCCCGATCTTGTCCAGCGTGGCCCACTGCAGCGCGCGGATGCCGATCATATCGCACTGGCTGCCGGACGTGTTCTGAAGCACGATCACGCCGAGCTTCTGGTCCGGCAGGCACCCTACGAACCCGCAGTGGAACAGGGTCGCGCCGTCCTTCCAGAACACGCGGCCGGCGTAGTCCAGGTTGCCGTCGCGGACCGAGTCCCAGCCCAGGCCGCTCAGGTTGTGCCCAACGTTCAGGGGCAGCCCGGCGCCCTGGGGCTGGATCATCGCATGGAACGCATTCGTCCCGAGGATCTGGCTGCCATCCCAGAGCCCCCTTGCCAGCAGCATCCGTATGAAGCGGGCCATGTCAGGCGCGGACGAATACATGGCGCCCGTGGCATAGCCGTTCATCATCTCGTCAACCTGGAGCTGCCCGTCGGCATACGACCGCGCCAGGCGGTTGGAAATCGAGGCCTTGTCGCACAGGAACGAGGAGCTGTCCATGCCCAGGGGCCCTAAAATACGCTCCTGCATGTATGCCGGAAAAGCCTTTCCGCTCACCGCCTCGATTACGTCGCCCGCAAGGACAAACCCGCTGTTGCAGTAGAAATTGATCGTGTTCGGAGGCATGGTCGGATAATCCAGGGCCAGGGCCTGGCGCAGACAGGCGCTGAAACCGGACCAGGGCGCAACGGTGATCATTCCGTTGAACAAGTCCCCCGGGATGCCCGAATGATGGTTCAGCAGCATGCGGACCGTGATGGGCGTCTCGTTCGTGAACCGCGGCAGCATTGAGAAATCTGGCAGGTAATTCGTGACCGGCCCCTCCAGGTCCAGGAGCGCGTCCTCCCATAGCTGCAGCACGCCTATCGCTGTGAACGCCTTGCTGCAGGAGCCGATGTGGTAGACCGTGTCGGTCGCGGCCGGGATGCCGCGGGCCGCGTCCGCCATGCCGAAGGCGCCCTGCCATGCGATTCTGTCGCCATCCACCAGCGCGATCGAGAGGCCGACTATCGAGCCGTCAGCCACATGGTTGCTCGCCAGCGCGCTCACTTCCCGGATCGCGTTCGAGTAGTCGGTGCGGCCGTATGTGAACTCGTCGGCAATGCGCCATACAAGGCCCGTGCCCGTGTCCTCGCAGCAGCGCCAGCGGCAGGTGACAACCGGACCGTCAACGTCCACAAGCGTGTAACCGAAGCGGGTGTTGTCGTAGAAAAGGTTGGTGAAAAGAATGTCGTTCGGCTCCGGAAAGGCGGGCTCCGGCAGGGCGCTGAGCGGAGCGCCGCCGCTGCCGTCGGTGATCTCGTAGATGAAGCTGCGTTCGGCGTCCGGAGTGCGGGTGGCCGTCCGCGCCCTGTAATGATCGTGCCCGGCGAAATAGAGGCGCGCTCCGGCCTGCCCGAGCAGGCTCCAGAAGTCGTTCCGGTTCGAGACCGCGGCGGCGCCGGCGGCCATGGCCATGGGGCTGTGGCCGAAGGCGAACACGTGCGCCTGGGTCGAGGCCGCGAGCTGCGCCGCCAGCCACGCATTGTCGTTGCCCTTGTAGTTCGTGTCGCTGTTCCACTGGTTCAAGCCGAGGAAAAGCGCGTTGCGGTGCTCGAAACCGTAGGTCATGCCCTTGTCCCCGGCCGGCCCGTTCTGCGGCAGGGCCTGGCCGAACGCGGACGCCCAGGCGCCGGTGGCTATCTCGTACTGGGTAAGAACGTCGTTGGTCTTGCACTGGAATTCGTGATTGCCCGGCACCGGGTACACCGGAATGCCGGCGTCCGTCACTGCCGCAATGGCTGATTTGAAGTGGCCGTATTGAGCGGCCACCTCGGCCGCGTTCCCGTAGTTGCCGATGATGAGGTCGCCGCCCACGAGCAGCAGCTCGACGCCGTTGGCGGCAATATCGGCGGCCAGGCTGGCCACAACCCCGGTGTTCACGCCCGGGCTCATGCCGGACGCGGCCCGGTGATCGCTCATGAAGGCGAACTTCCAGCTTTGCGCCCACCCCGCCGTGGCGGCCAGCACAAGCGCCGCGGCCGTCCCGGCCCGCAGCAGTCGTCCGGACAATCCGTTCTTCATTCGCCCCTCCCTGTTAAACCTATATGGAGCAGTACAACTGCTCCGCGGTTGTCTTCGCTCGCTGCAAGAGGTTTATGGCCCGCTCTATAACACGCGAGCGAAGCGCGGGCAATCATAAATCGGCAGCGCGAACAAACGGAAAGCAGGGACAAGGGGCTGCTTTTCTTATGTCAATTGAAAATGGAACGCTGCATAATGCCCCGGATTGTTCACATAATTAAGGAGACGATCATGGACGCAATGGCGCGAAAGTCCGAACGTTTTTGTTCCACCACGCTTCCTCTTACGGTTGTCCTGTGTATTGCCTTTTGTTTTCCCGGCGCCCCGCTTTGCCACGCGCAAAAGCCCGGGAGCGAGCCGGCCCTGGCCGGCCTGGCCGCGGTTGTCAAAGGAGCTGTCGGGCCTTTTGACAGGTACTGTGACGGCTACGGGAATGCCGGGGCAAGCGGGCTCGGCTATATCTGCGCCATGACCCTGGACATCGGAATGGTTGACCAAGACATGGACGCCGTCCTAAATGGCATTGTTGCCTATGACCGCGCTGAAGCCCAGGGAGCATACATCGGGCAGATCAACATGATGGTGGCGTCTTCTTTCTGCGGTCTGAATGGCGCATTGTGGGGCTATGATCTTGCCAAGGCGGACGAGATTGCCTCGGGCAAGGCCAGGGCTCTTTTTGAAGTTGCCCGGCATGACCGGAAGAATATCCCGGTCTATTCGGCCGACCCGTTGCTCGACTCGGCAGCCAGGCTCTTTGGGACAAACGAAAAGCGGCGCTTCCCGCTGCTTCCCGGCTCGCATGTGATCTGCGCGGCAAAGGAGTATGCTGCGCCGGGGCCAAAATACATCTGGTCCGCAATCGCCATCTCCATCGCGGAGGACCGCGCCGCTGATTCATGCCTTTTCATCGAGGATGCCGGGGAAGCCTCGGTCAAGGATGCGGCTGACCTGAACGCGTTTGGAGACGGGCTGCTGCACAAGATCGCAAAGTGCGCCATAAGGTGCGGCGAGGACAACAATGCGCTCTACAAGGAAATATGGATCAGCTACCGCATCAAGTGGATCCCGGAAGGACAGGTCGGCTGCGCGCTGGTCGCCGCGCCCTACCTCGTGCTGGCAAAAAAGGCGATCCCCGATGGCAAGCCGGAAGGCTTGTTGAAAATGACCATATCCGACTGGGAAAAGAAGATCTCCCTGGCCGAGTGACAATGGCCAGGCAGATCGTCGCAGTCTTAGGCAATGGACCATGGAGACAAAAAGCGCCGGCGTGCTGTCATAACGACGCCATACGGCGCTGCATTATGACAGCTTGATGCAAAGCTCAATGTTGTTACGGCGGGGCGCTGCCTGGATTTGCTCGATGCTTCTTTCCTCATCCGCCGCCGGCCCGCTATTTCTTCACGGCCGGGCCGGGCCCGCGGCCATGCATCTTCGCGAGCTCGCCGAACTTCATCCATACCACCCTGTCGCCGAAGATGCCCGACACCCGGCGGAGGACCCGGTCAAAAGCATTGAGTCCGAACAGGCGGCCGCCGGAATCCAGGGATTGCCAGTGGGTGAGGATCGTGACAGGGCAGTTCTGCTGAACAAGCTCGGCGATCCGGCCCGTTCTGCCGTCGGCGGAAAGCAGGGCGTCCACCCTGCCGGCGACGTCAGCCCCGGACTTGATATCCCAGAAATAGTCGTCCGTGTTCGCGGGCACGGATATGACCGTTTGCCCGGTCCTTGTATTCCTGTACGTCGCCCACGGCCACCGGCCCTCACCCTTGCCGCAAATATGCAGGAAATACCAGCTGAACGCGAGCCGGTTGACCCGCATCTGGGCCTCGGCAATGGCTTTCGCGTATTTCTTCTCGCAATCAAAGCCCGTGTACCACGGCGACGTTAGGCCGTTCGCCGGGAAGCCCGCGTTTTTCAGAATCTTGAGCGCTAGGGAAATGTAGTCCGCCAAATCCTCCGGCGACGCCTGCGAGACCCACGCGTCCTCGTTGATGGCGCCCAGCCCGCCGGTCTTCATGTCAAACGCCCGGGCATGGGTCAGTATCTCCGGCGTGATGTCGAAGCGGGGCGTTATCTCCTTCTTCAGGATGGCGAGGAATCTGGCGTACCTGCCCCTGTCGATTATCTCCGGGCCTTCGTCGAACCTGACGGTCCGGGTCTGCATCGGAATGATCGAGAACTTGCCCTTGACGCCGTGCCGGGAACACACATCGGAAAATCCGCGCAGCAGTCCGTCCATGACCGAACGGCGGAACCTGTGATCAGGGCTGCCCTTGTACTCGGACTTGACGGGAATCCCGTCGTCAACAATCAGGGATATCGGAATACGCGCCATGGCTTGCCTCTCCCGGTTTTGCGGTTTAATTTTCGCCGGACGTGAACAACCTTTTCAAGCGGAAAAGAATGCCTAACCTCCGCCGGAATGACAAGAGAATTTGGGCGCGCCCTGGCTGGGAGGGGCCGGGCGGGTTGGCGTTGACTTGCGCAGCACACGGTTGTACGTTCCGGATAGTACAAACAGGCGTTCCGTGCATCCAAATCGGGGAACCTGTGCCCGCGTTGAAGCGAAGCGCCCAACAGCCAACACGGAATATCCCAGGGAATCCGATGAATGTTGGGAGTTCCTTGTTGGATATTGGATATTCGATTGCTCTTTCCAGGGTGAAACCGGCCTGTCCCAAAAGCCCCTCTTCACGCAGGCAGGAGATAATTTGGAAATCAGGAAATCAGGAATGAAACGGCTCTAATCTCCTCTCTTT
>JAAZAB010000032.1 GCA_012514555.1 Lentisphaerota bacterium | reverse complement strand
TGCTTTATTCTCCGGCGGCCGGGGCCCATGCTTCGCCGAAGCGGCTTTGCAGGGCAAGCCTTCCGCCCTCCAGCCCCCTGGATGCCTTCTGGGAAATGCTGGGCGCCGGACCCGCAAAGCGCGTCGCACAGCGACGCGGCTACAGAAGCCCTTCTCCTTTCAATCCCGATCCCGATAGCGATTTCCCCCTCTCCCAACTCAAAACCCAAAACTTCTCCCCCTCTCCCCTATCCCCATCCGGGCTAAAAACCCAGGGGCCGGTGCCGGCCGACTGCCGGCGCGCGCCCGAGCGCGGATTGCACGTAAGCCTTTGCCCTCCGCACAGCCTCGGGCAGGGCGCGGCCGAGCGCCAGGTGCGCGGCCAGCGCGGCGGAAAATGTGCAGCCGGTTCCGTGCGTTTCCCGGATGCGCACCCGCGGCAGCTCGAACTCGTGCAGCCCCCCCCCCGCCCAAAGCACGTCAACCGCCGCACGCCCGGCCAGGTGCCCGCCTTTGAGCGCGCAGGCGCAGCCGCATTGTTCCGAGATCTCCCGCGCCGCCGTGCCCAGATCGCGCCGCGCGCGGATGGCATGGCCGCACAGGACTTCAGCCTCGGGCAGATTCGGCGTCACAACTTCCGCCAGCGGCAGCAAGTCGCGCATCAACGCGCGGACCGCATCCGCGCGCAGCAGCCGCGCTCCGGACGTGGCGATCATCACCGGGTCCACCACCAGCCTGCGGATGCGCAGCCTTCGCACCGCGCCGGCCACGGCGCGGATGATCCCGGCCGAATACAGCATCCCGGTCTTCGCCGCCGCAACGGTGAACCCCTCGCAAACCGCCCTTACCTGGAGCTCGATGAAGGCCGGGCTCACGGGCTCGATGCCGATGACCGCGTCCGGGTTCTGGGCGGTCAGGCATGTTATTGCCGAGGCGCCAAACACGCCGAGCGCGGAAAAGGTCTTGAGGTCCGCCTGGATTCCGGCGCCGCCGCCGCTGTCGGAGCCCGCGATGGTCAAAGCCAGGGGCATACGACGCGGTTTTGCCGGGACCAAGGCCGGGTTGCGGCTCATCAGAAGTACTCCGCCTGGGCGAGGCCCGCGATCGGGTCCGCGGGCTCGGACCGGATTTCGCCGGCTTTTTGAAGAGCCCAGTTCGAAATATCCGCCAGCGCCCGGAGCCCGGCCGCATCCTTGCTCAACACCCGGCGGCCCATGGCGTTCAGAAGCAGCTGCCGCGCCGCGCATAGAGGAATGCCCGTCCGGAGAAACACCCAGGCAAGCACCGTGCCTTTCACCCGGACCCGGCCGGCCGTGTCGTAAGTCGACATCGGCTGGTTTTCATGTGACAGCCGGTTGACCTCTCCCACAGCGCCGCCCCGCAGGAGCGTCTCGACGATCACCGGGATCTCGGCGCCGTGCCGGCGCACGTCAAGCCCGGGCGCAAGCGCCGGGGCTTCGTCAAGCGCGGCTATCATGATCCGGGCCGTCTCGCGCGTATAGCACTTGAAGCCAGTCTGCATGTCCAGCACCGGCTCATAGGCAGCGCTGAACTGCTCGTTCGCCACCCGGCCATCCCGGGCCATGGCGTACTTTGCGGCTTCCTGGACAACCTCGTTCATGAACCACTCGAACTCGCCGCGCTCAAAGCCCAGGTGCCGGTGAATGCTGATGCGCCTGCCAATGGCCATCACGCGCTCGTGCCCGAGTTCCCGGACCATGCGGTCCGCCAGGCTCACGAGGTTCGGCGTGTCCTGGGCCAGGTGATCGTTGTCGTGGTCGCGCGTGACAAAAAAGCGGATACCGGGATTCGCAAGGAGTCGGCGCAGCCCCGCCGCGACCGCTCCGCCCTTGCCCTCGTTCACGGGCATCGAGTCGATTTCGAAACCGCCCGCCCGCCGGTGCAGGGCCCGTGCCGCGGCCAGAGCGGACGGCGCGCCGTCGATCACCAGCCTGATGTTCTCCGGGGCGGCGAACGCGGCGGCGTCCCTGGTGCATGAGTGTATAAGGGCCTCCATGTCCGCCTGGGCCATGGATTCCGGGTACCAGGCCGGAATGATCATTCCGGCGCAATCTCGCATCTCTTCAATATTCATTGCCGTAAATTCCAGAAAGCCGGCCCTCCCTGCCGGGGCGCCCCGAAGCGCCAAGAACAAAGCAGTGCGCCGGCTATCGCCTGCATGCGAACCCTTTTATGGCCCCATACCCAAAGCTGAGGTGGGCGGCGACAAAGGCCAGGCAAGTCGGCGCTATCTCCCGGGCCGATGAAGAAAGCCTGATGGATTCAAAAGCAACCAGGGCAAGGTAGCAGAAAAGCGGCGCAAGGTAAAGCCAATGCCAGCCCGCGCCCGCCCCGGCCGCGAGGCGCGCCGCAAACAGGGCCGGAATGGACAGCAAGTACAAAATGAAAAGCACCGGCGCGGCATGTCTGAGGTTGGGCCCGGGCCTCCCTGCCCTGAAGAGGCGCCCCTTGTCGAGCCCGTAGTTGAAGAACTGTTTCATGAACGGCCTGAAAATCTCCCTGCGGTGATGAAACACCACGACGCCGGGATCGTATAGAATGCGCTTCCCCCTCGCGGCGGTTTCGCGGCAGAACACCATGTCCTCGCTCGTGTCCAGCTCCTCATGGAAGAAGAGCCCGTCCTGCCTGGCGAAAATCATGTTGCAGGTGGGCATCTCGCCGACAAGCCTGCGGGTGCGCGGCACATGCCGGATGTAGCCGGCGTAAAAGCCGACCCTGCTTTCCATGACATGGCTCGCGGCCTGTCTCGACACGGGATCCTCCGGCGGCGAGACGTTCGGGCCGGTTACGATGGTAACCTCATCATTCAGCAATGGCAGGGCATTGGACAGCCAGTCCGCCCTCGGGTAGGCATCGGAATCTATGAGGGCGAAAATTCTGCCGCCGCTCTCCCGCATGGCAACATTTCTCTTGCGCGCGGGATTGCCCGGACCGGTCGGCCTCACGTGAACCCTGGCGCCAATGCCCGTGCCGGCAAGGCGCCCGGCCCATTCGGGGGAAGGCAGTTCATTTGGAAGCAGCCACAAGACAAAATCCTGGAACGCCAACTTCGCGCAATGCCGGACGCAGTCCAACACCCAGTCATTCCACTCGGTGAACGGGACAACAATGATTACTGGTTCGTTCAACGCCGCCATATCCAAGCCGCAACCGTGAAAACAAAGAGCGCGAAAAGCGCGCCGCCCTCCCGGACGCGCCCGGCGAACACACCTCCATCAGCCGCTTCGAAGCCCGACAGATTGTTTGCTTCGGGAGGTATTTGCAAGCACATTGTTCCCCCGTTCACGGCATCCCGCCTGCCCGATCCCGGCTAATCAGGAGACATCTTCGCCACCCGGCAGGAGCGGGACAGACAAAATATCCGCTGTTTATGTCAATTTGGTCACCTTTGTCAATTTTGTCCGTTTGCCCGTATGTCCGCAAAAACAAAAACCTCTTCCATCGCCAGGGGCATGCGGTCAGGCAAACCATGCCTATTGAAGGCTGTCGGCGCCGCGGGCGTCGAGTTCGAGGATGGCCGCCAGCAGGAGCCGCGTGCTGCGCGCCAGGTTCTCGATGTTCACGCGCTCGGGAACGTCGCCGGGCAGGTGATATTCCGAGTCGCCGTAGGGCCAGGACCCAAGATTCATCACCGTGGTGCGATAGCCCGCGTTGATGAACATGCCGTCGTCGTCGTTAATGCGCTTCTTGAAGACAACATTGACGTCAATCCCGATCTTGTGGCGGGGCGCGCAGGCCGCCACGAACTCGGCCAGGCGCCGGCCTTCGTCGGTGCTATACGCGATAGCGTGCATCATCCTGCCATCGGCCATGTCCTGGTCCGACTTGCCGTCCAGCGAGTCCGCGTTCAGCACGGCAATGATCTTGTCCCCGCGTTTGGCGGCGGCCTCGGCCGCGTTCCGGCTGGTCCACGGGGTATGCTCCTCGTTGCAGAAGAGGATGCGCACCGTGCGCTTCAAATCGCACTCGGCAAGAACCCGCGCCAGCTCCATGTTGGCAACGGTTCCGACGCAGTTATCGTGGGCGCCGGGCGAATCTATCCAGCTCATGGAATCCTTGTGCGATACAAGCTGGATGATTTCGCCGGACGCCGAAGAGCCCCCGCGGGCCACCTCCAGGTTGCACGCGTCATACCAGGGGTCTTCCGGCTTGGGCGGGGAGTACCAGTGGTGCAGCGGCTTGGTGCTGTCGCAGCGGAAAGCCTGCACCCGGTACGGGGTCTTGACCACATCGTAGCCTGCCTCCTCGAGGCGGCCGCTTATGTAGCCGTCCGCCTCGGCAAGGGAGTCCATGGTCTGCCCGGGCCGCGTGAAGTTCACCTTCCGGAAGCGCAGCGGATCGCTGGAGAGGTGGAAAAGGTCGCGTTTGATCCTGGCGGCGGACACTTTCTCAAGCGCGTCTTTGATCATGATTGAATCCTCATCCGGGTTACAAAAAAAATGGAAGCGAAGCCCTTTCTGGACTCCGCGCAAGGGCGCCCGCCCGCTCCGGCGCAGTCTTCCTGAAATGAAGTCTTCCCGTTCGGGTGGCTGTTTTACCCACACTATCTATCGCGGCCACCGCCTTTCAAGCCCGGGAAAATCCGGAAACGCGGCATGGGGCTCCTGCTGGTACCAGTATGCGACCGACGCCACGTCATCGGCCAGCGGCTGGTATTTCCCGTTCGGCCACCAGCCGAGCGCCTGGATGGTCACGCGCAAGTCCTCGCCGAAACAGACGGGGTCCATGATGTGCCACCGGTACAGGCTCCATTTAGGGGGTCCGTTCTGGCCCGCGTGCTTCAGCACGTTGCCGGCGTACGCGGTGCTGTACGTTTCGGGGAATCCGTAGCTGCCGCAGAAATAGTCCTCGGTCCCGGTGCCGCAGATGGTCGGGAATTTTTTGTCCCCGTCCATGTAAAACTTGATTTCGCCCTCGCCGAACCAGCCGTCGGAGAGCTGGGTCCAGGCGAGGAATGTTCCGACATATTTGCCCTGGCCCCTGATGTTGTCCACGATCACGTAGTCGGGATCGGCGCGGTCCGTAACGGCCCGGCGCCACTGCGCGTGGAAATACCCCGCGTTTTCGGGCACATCAACCTGGGCATAGGTGACCTGGTAGGTCAGCAGGCCCAGTTCATCCTTGTCCTCGTTCGTGAAAGTGATCTTCGCCCGCTTTCGAAACGGCATCGGCCAGTAGCAGTTGAAGGCCGATGCCGGGTTTACTATGACGGCCAGGGAATTGACTGGCGCGAATTTGTTGTGGCCCACGGCGAAGAAATCGGAGACGGGCGCCTCGACGGAAGGCTTTTGCTCGCCGTCCCAGTAGAATCTCAGCACGTGCGACCGCCCCCTGGCAGGGTCGGCGACGAGCCATATGTGCTGGATCACGCCCGGCCCGGCCACGTCCATGATGGTCACGGTCTGCCCGGACGCCACCTTGCGGAACGGGCTCACCTTCCAGCCCTGGCCCAGGTCGCCGGCCGCGGGTGAAAACGGATATTTCTCCGGGTCCGGCGCCGCCATGCCGCCCGCGCCTTTTTCGCCGCCCGGGTTCTCCGGGCACACCGACCTTGTTCGCGCCGCGCCAAGAAAGGGCAGTCCGCCCAGACCAAAGCCGAGCCGCTCGAATTCGTTCATGTTTTCATTCCGCGTTGTATTGTTTTCCGGCGCTGTCACTCCAGCGCCGCGATTGTCCAGATTCGCAACTCGGGGATATCCAGCGCCAGGCGTCCGCCTGTGCGCCTGACGCGAACCGTCTCGGGCGGCGCGTCGAAACTCATCAGCCGCGCGCGTTGCGCGCCTTCCGCCTCCGGCGGCAGCGGCACCTCGAGGTTCCGCCGCGGCTGTATCCGTTCAGGCCGGCCGGGAGCGCCCGGCTCGCAGCGCAGGTTCACCGCGTGCATGACGGCCTGCGCGCCGGGCCGGGCCCTGAACGCCGTCAGCAGCCCGTCCTCCTCCGACACGCGCGGCGGGGCCACGGCCGCGCAGCCGTCAAAAAGGTCCGCGTTCGCCCGCACGAAACGGTACATCGGCGCGTATTGTTCGGCCGGAGCCGCGTACCAGTGCGTGCCGAGCTCGTGCGTGTGACACCACTGCCGCTCCGGGTCCGGCGCCATGAAGCGCTGGCCGCAGGCATAGGCAAACGCGATCCATATCTTGGGCAGCTCGATCGCGCCGTGCTTTTTCACCCATGCCCAGTTCTCGCCCGTCGCCGTGGCGGCAACGGGCTTGCCGGCGCGCCGCGCGCGCTCGTAGGCCTCCGCCGTGTCGCGAAAGCTGTCCGGCTCCGCCGTACCGGCCTGACGCACTTCGCAGACGATGTGCGTCACCTCGTCAAGATTTACGATCGGAAGGAATCCGTCCTCGATGTTATAGGCGTTCACGCTGATCAGCAGCTTGCGGCCTGCGCGCTCTTCGGCGGCACGCGCTATTCCCCGGATATTTTCCGCCGCAGCCTCATCCTGGAACCGCCTGAAGTGTTCGATCAGCGGCAGGTCCCGCCATTTCCGCAGGCATTCTTCCCGGGTGTCGGCGGCCGCGCGGACCACCTCGCGGTAGTCGAAGCGCTCCGGATCCCGGACTCCCGCGGCCCTGAACTCCGCCTCCCCGGCCGCCCTCTTCGCATACTCGCGGAACGCCGCCATGCAATAATCGCAGAAGCAGCCGCCGGAGGCCATGGCGCCGGCGCTGCCCCGCGGATCGTCAATGTGCAGGCCGTCAACGTCCACGCTCACGGCTTCGCGGGCCTGCTCGCGGTTCAGGCGGCGAAAAGCCGGATGGTTGGTGCATCCGAACCAGGACGGAGTGCCTTCGTGAACATGGTCCGCCAGCCATGGGACCGCCACGGGCTCGCCGCGGATGTCGCGAACGACCGCATCGCGCAGAGCGGCGTCCGCGTGAAGCCTGGCGGCGCCCGCTGTGAGGCACCATATCGAGCCCGTGGCCCGCATGCCCAGCTCGCGGAACATCCGCGCGCGCTCCGGCGTCGCCGCGCCGCCCCAGCCCTGGAACGTGGCCGCAAAGGCCCGGTAAATGTCCGGGTCCCCATGCCCGTACATGAACACAACCTCGGATTCGCGCAGCACGGGACTCACGCCTCTCCTCTCCCCGGCGTTTTTGCCCGGCGCAGCTCCACGTCGAACACGCCGTTCCCGCCGCCAGCCGCCAGCTTGGCCACGCGAACGCGGACCGAGCGCACGCGGGCGGGCGCAAGGCAGACGGCGGCCAGGCGCTCGGCCAGCGCCTCGAGCAGGGTGAATTCCGACGCTCCGGCCGCGCGCACGAGCTCGTCGCGAATGCAAACGTAATCTACAGTGTCTTCAAGCCGGTCCGAAGCCCCGGCCTTCCGCAAATCGCACGAGAGCTCCGCGTCGATCCTTATTTCCTGGGGCCGCCCGCGCTCGCCGGCGCTCACGCCGACGCGGCACGCCGCGCGCACATCCCGGACGCGAATGACATCGCAGGCGCTCACAGCAGGTTCTGCCCCCCATCAACGTAGACGATCTGACCTGTGATCGCGTCGCCGCCCAGGAGAAACAGCGCGGCCGACGCCACATCGCCGGGCGACGGCCGGCGCCGGAGCGGGATCGCGCCCGCCTTTTCGCGCGCGCTCCGGCTGCCCCTGTCAGGGGCCAGCACCGGGCCTGGCGCCACCGCGTTCACCGTGAAATCCGGGGCGAGCTCCAGCGCGGCGGCCCGCGTGAAGTCCGCAAGGCCTTGCTTTGACAACAGGTAGGCCATGTACCCGGGCGCGTGGCCCGATATCCTGGTGTCGAGCAGGTTCAGCACGCGGCCCCGGCGGGCGCGCGCAACAAACGCGCGCGTGAGCAGGATGGGCGCCTTCAGGTTGATCGAAAAAGCGCTGTCGAGTTCCGGGCCCCGGACATGCCGGAAATCGGTGCGGTCGAAGCTCGACGCGTTGTTGACAAGCACGTCGAGACGCCCGAATGCCTTGAACGCCTGCGACACCAGCCGCTCGCAAGAGGCCTGAGTATCGAGCGCGCCCCGGATCGCACGCGCGCGGCCGCCCGCGGCTTCCAGGCGCCGCGCAAGCTCGAGGGCTTCCTTCCGGGACCGGCGATAGTGAACAACCACCGCGCACCCCTGCCCGGCCAGCGCCTCGCACAGCGCGCGGCCGATGCGCGCCCCGCCCCCTGTCACCAGCGCCACTTTTCCGCACATGTCCATGATTTTGCCCCGAAAAGCCCTGCCGGATTGATCGCCGGCGCCGTTCCGGAAAGGACTGAACCTGATTGCCCAGCCTTTGTCAAGACATGGCAATGCGGATTTGACATGGGCGCCGGGCGGATGCATTATTAACCCGATTTGGCGTTTGAAACCGGATGGTTTACCAGTTGGGGCATTGGGATCGAAAGGAGAGAGGAGAGAGTAAAGCGTCATGATCAACCCCGGGCTTTTGGCAGCATTATGCCTCACCCAGTCGGTCGGCATGTCGGAAAGCGGTTCGCAGATCCGGTTCTTCGCGGCCGCGGAAGCGGCCGGCGACGGCATTCCCCAGACTTCGATACTCGTTGCCGAGCCGGGGGAAATCTTCACGATCCGGCTGGAAGCCAACGCCACCACCGGCTACCAATGGGCTCTCAAAAACATCAAGGCGCAGGACGTGTGCCTGCTGCTATCCTCCGAATATGAGCCGTCGGACAGCGGGCTGGCCGGCGCCGGCGGCTTCCAGGTCTGGACCTTTGCGGCCCTGGAAAGGGGCGACGCCACCCTGGAATTCGAGTACCTGCGCCCATGGGAGACCGGCGCGGAGCCGGCGCAGAAACATACTGCGTGCGTGGTAGTCTGGTGAAAAGACGAGCCTGCATACTCCTGCCGCCCCTTCTCGCCGCCATAGTTCAGGCCGGCTGCGCCAGCCCGCGCGCGCCATCGGCCCGCTGCGCCCCGCCCGCGCCGCCGCCCGATTCCGCCATCCTGTGCGTCTACCGGGCCGCCGACGCTGCGCCCAGCGACAAAGCCGGCGTTCTGATCAATGATTTCGAAATCGGCCGCCTGCCAAAAAAATCCGGCATATGGCTTCCGCGCGAACCGGGCGACGCCATTGTTGTCGCCCGCATGGCCGACGGCCGCGACATCGCATCGGCCACCAATCGCATCGCCTGCGTCGCCGGGCGCATCTATTTTCTGAAAATCGACTTCCGGAAAGTCGTCAAGGGCAAAACACCCATCGCGGTTGCCGGCCCCGGCACAGCCGTCACCCCGCTTGTCGTGGGCGGCATTCCGGCCGTCCGCCATCAGCCCCTGTTGCAGATCATAAGCGAGCCCGATGCCCGCGCCGAACTGGCCGCGTGCGCCGACGTCCCGGCCCGGACTATTTCAGCGCCTTGACCCCGGATTTTGCGATTGGTCAGAGTGCGGCAGATGCAAGGCGCAACGGGTGAAGGCGTATTGACATACTCCGAACCCGCTGCAACACAGCAGATGCCGCACTATGGCCAATCCCTCGTGGTTTGAAAAATGAACTTCTTTTACAGCAGCTCACCCGTACTTTTTCGCGCATGGTAATTCAAACGCAATGCAGTTGTAAAAGCCTGATGGTTTACCGGTTATAAGCATCGTTCATTTTTCAAACGCAAAATCCGGGTTGAAATCATTGCCACCCGGAACACCATCGAGGCGGATGCCACAATTCCGCGGCATTGCCAGGCGGCATTTTCCCCCAGCCCGGCGCAAGCTGAGAAACATGCGTTGCCTTTTTCTGGCATTTCGCGGCGTGCTTTGTTAATCTGTGGCGCAACCGGAAAAAACGGGAGTGTGACAGGCAGTTCAACCTGGAAAGAGCAATCGAATATCCAATATCCAAGGAAGAAGGATGCGAAAACAGGAAACAGAATTCAGAAGAAAGACCGCCGTATGCGCGGCCAATCGCGCCACGCCGTGGCGCGCTACAGAAGAGACTTTGGTACAGCAAAAACATCTCTGCGCCTCTGCGCGAGACATGCTTTCATAATGGCAGGCAACTACTAAGGCAGCCAGAGCAGTAACAATGGCGGAACGCAAACCATCATCGGGCGGAATGCGCCAGTTCCTGGGGATCATCCTTGCAACGCTGGGAATACTTGCCGCGCTGGGCTTCTTCTCATACGACTGGGAAGACATATCCTATTTAAGGGCGCCTCCAAACGACCCGCCCCTCAACTACATCGGGCCGGCCGGGGCCTGGTTCAGCTTTGTCGCCCTGATGAGCTTCGGCTACGCAGCATTCCTTTTCCCGCTATTCTTCATGGCGCTGGGCATGCTGCTCATGTTCAGGCCCGAAGACCCTGTTCCGGGCCGGCTCTCATGGGGAATTGTGGTTGTCCTGGCCTGTTCCGGATTGCTGCAGATGCATCCCGAATGGTTTTCCGGCCTGAACGACCAGTTCAACATAAGCGGCATCGAGGGCGGACTGTTCGGGCTGTTTGCCGGGAAAAAGGCCTGCGCCGGGCTGCTTGGCAGCACGGGCGCGAACGTGGTCGCCATCGGGTTCCTCGTCGGCGGAACGGTTCTGTTCATAGGCATGCCGGCCATCATGGCGGGGTTCAGGAATTTCTGGGCATGGATAATCGACCTGCGCAATCGCCGCGAGGCCCGCCTGGATGCCAGGCGCGACGAGATCGAGCGCCTCGCGCGGCAGGAGCGGGAAGTTGCGCGCCAGGCGGATAAGCTCGAAAAGGAGCTGCGCCGCAAAAACCGGGACAAACGCACGACCCGGCGCGACGAACCCGAAACCATACGGCCGGCCCCGACAGTGCCGGACCGGGAGCCGGAGCCGGAACCCGTTCCGGCGCCCGCGCCGGAGCCGGAGCCTGCCGCCCCGCCCCAGCCCGCTAATGGCGAACGGAAGAAGCCGGCGCAGCAGGACGAGGAGCCGTTCCGCCGGAAGCCGGACAAGCCCGCAAAGCGCGAACAGGCCCCGAAGGACACGCCTCTGACCTCGGGCGAAGGCCGCTGGGAATTGCCTGCGAGCGGACTGCTCCTGCCCATTCCGCCCGAGAGCGAACGCTTCATCAAGGGCGATTTCCAGACGACCTCGCACGTGCTCCAGGAAACCCTGAAGGAATTCAACATCGAGTGCGAGGTGAAAAGCATCGAGCAGGGGCCGGTGGTGACCCGGTACGAGATGCTTCCGGCCGCCGGAGTCAAGCTCGAGAAAATAGCCGCCCTGCAGAGCAACATCGCTCTGGCGCTCAAGGCCACCAGCATCCGCATCCAGGCCCCTATTCCCGGGAAAGGCCTTGTCGGCGTGGAAGTGCCCAACGCCACGTCAACCAAGGTCGTGCTTCGCGAGCTCGTGGAGAGCGACTCGTGGCAGCACTCCCGCGCCAACCTTCCGCTCGTGCTCGGCAAGGACGTCGGGGGCAAGGACATCATGGCCGATCTGGCCACCATGCCCCACCTGCTCATCGCCGGCGCAACCGGCTCCGGCAAAACCGTATGCATGAACTCCATCCTGATCGGGCTGCTCATGTCCCGCACGCCCGACCAGATGCGGCTCATGCTCGTGGACCCGAAGATCGTGGAATTCAACGCCTATCGCAACCTGCCGCATCTCGTCGTTCCGGTCATCACGGAATCGAAGAAGGTCCAGCTCGGCCTGCGCTGGGCAATCAACGAAATGGAAAAGCGCTACAAGCTTTTCGCCCGCGCGGGCGTCCGCAACATCTCCAGCTTCAACTCCAGGCCAAAGCCCGTGATCCAGCCCGAGCTGCCGCTGCCGCCGCCGCAGCCGGCCGCCGCGGACCAGGCTTCCGGGGACATCAAGGACGCAGTCGAAAAGCAGGCGGCGGAAAGCGGGGCCGCGGGCGAGGAGCCGATTCCCGAGCGAGTGCCGTACATAGTCGTAGTCATAGACGAGCTGGCCGACCTCATGCTGGAAGCCAAGGCGGACATCGAGATGTCCATTGCCCGCCTGGCCCAGCTTTCCCGCGCAACCGGCATCCACCTGATTCTCGCCACGCAGCGGCCCTCCGTGAACGTCATCACCGGCACCATCAAGGCGAATTTCCCGGCCCGCATCTCGTTCCAGGTCGCCCAGAAAGTGGACAGCCGCACGATCCTCGACACCGGCGGCGCCGAAAAGCTGCTCGGCCGCGGCGACATGCTCTTCCTTCCGCCCGGCACCAGCAAGCTCATCCGCGCCCAGGGCGCCTTCACCACGGACGAAGAGATCGGCGCAATCACCGATTTCTGGCGCAGGAAGGGCGAGCCGCATTACGAAACTTCCATCAAGGCCTCCATGGAATCCGCCGCTCCTTCCGGGGGCCAGGACGAGGAGGTTGACGACGAAATGGTCGAGCAATCCATAGCCATCATACGCGAAACCCGGCGCGCGTCCACATCCATGCTCCAGCGCCGCCTGAGAATCGGCTACAACCGCGCCGGCCGCCTCATGGACATCCTTGAGGACAAGGGCATAGTCGGCCCGCCGAACGGATCCAATCCCCGGGAGATTCTCATTGATTTGGACGGCGAGATTCCGCAGAATACTGGCCCGGGAGACAACGAGTGATGAGTGCGATAGGAGCCAAGCTTAAGGCGGCGCGGGAAGCCCGGGGCCTGACCACCTCCGAACTGGCCGCCTCGATCAACACGCTGACGCTGGTCGTGCAGAACCTCGAAGACGATCAGTTCCAGCGGCTGCCGGCGCCGATTTACGTTCGCGGCTTCATCAAGCTCTACGCGCAGCAGGTGGGCCTGGACCCGGCGCCGCTGCTGGAGGAATACGCGGCCGTCCATGCGCGCGCTGCCGGCGGCCCGCCTCAAACCGCGCCGGCCGCCGCGCGGCTGAAACATTCGCGCCCGGCACCGGCAGGCTGCGCGCCCGAGCCTTCCTTGCCCGCCGCGCCTAAGCCGGAGCCGCCGGCAGCGCCGCGGCCGAAATGGCGCTTCCCGAAATTCCGCCTGCCAAGGCTTAAACTGCCCGCCGTCCGGATTCCCGCCGAAGCATGGCAGGTCATCGGAATGGCGGCCGGCATACTCGCGCTGGCCTTGCTTCTTTTCCTGGGCGTTCGCGAAACGGCCAACCGCCGATCCATGGCAGCCTCTCGCGATCTGCGGCTCATACAAGAGCCGCCCGCCCCGTACCTGGGCATCTCGACGCCCGCAACACCGCCGGCCGGACGCTGAATCCGGAGCGCATAGGGAAGAACCGCCATGCTGGACCCGTTCATGAAAAGCCTCGGCTTCGAAGCCGAAATCCCCGAGCCCGGCCGGGCCCGCGTCTGGGCCGACCTGAAGCCGGAGCATCTCAACAACTGGGGCTCGGCCCACGGCGGATTTCTCTACACCCTGGCGGATTCCGCGTTCGCCCTGGCCTCAAACTCGCGCGGCTGCCTGGCAGTGGCGCTGTCCACGCACATGGAGTATATCAAGGCCAGCCGCCCGGGCGTCCGGCTTGAGGCTGAAGCCAGGGAAGTCCACCTCGGGCGGAGCACGGGAGTGTACAGCGTTGAAGTGCGCGCCGGCGGCGCGCTCCTGGCCATGTTCACCGGCACCGCCTTTCGCAAGGCGGACAAGCCGCCGGCGCTCAGCCCGGACTGACGCCGGAATGACGAGTCGCACTCAGGCCGGAATGTCCAGCGCGTACAGCCAGTGATATTCCGGCACCGTCACCTGGTCGAGCCCGATGTCCACGCTGGCCGCGACTTCAAAGCCTTCCCGCCTGAAAATATGCTCCCAGCCCTCGGGCGAATTGAAGTTGAACGGGACGGGAACCCCGTCGTGCAGCACGCGGTTGTAGAACCAGTCGAAGAACATGTTGAACCTGCGGTTCGGCTCGCTCAGGTACACTGACTCGATCACGACGATCCGCCTGCGCGCGACGCGCCGGGCCTCGCGCAGAACGCGCAGCGGATCCGCACAGTGATGAAGGACCACGATCAGAAGCGCGTTGTCGAAGCTCTTGTCGGGAAAGGGAATCGTCATTCCGTCATACAGCGCGAACGGCAGGCCTGTCCGGTTGTAATCAACAACGTCCATCAGCTGCACATGGCGGCCGCCCGCGCCGAACGCCGCGCCGATCGCGCCGTCGCCGGCGCCGATGTCGAGCAGCGAGCCGACGCCCAGGTGCGGCGCGATCTGGCCGTGAATGATGCGCGAGCGGTCCGACAGGCTGTCGCGAATCCGGTCCGAGAGCTTCAGCTCGCGCAGCGCGCTTTTCAGTTCCGACTCGATGCCCGCCAGCGTCGGCAGGGCCTGGCAGGTCGTGAATATCTCCTTCACCACCTCGCGGGCCCGGCGCGCCTCGATCCCCAGCGCCATGAACAAATCCGCCAGGAACGTCCGGGCATTGTTCAGCGCCTGGTGATTCTGGGGGTTGTCCTGCCTGAACAAATCCATGATCTGCATGACCCCGTCGGAAACAGGCAGCAGATCGCCAAGCCCCACTACCATGAGCACCTTCTTCACGTCCGGCCGCGCGCGGATCAATTCCACGAACCGGTCCTCGGCCTGTGCCCTTTTCCACGCCACCAGCAAGCTTCTGACGCCCGCGCTTCCGATGTACTCCAGGTCAGCCAAATCAATGATGATTCTCGGTGATCCGCCGGAAAACGCGCCGGAAAGCGCCTTCTCGAAGCAGGGCGCGGCCTGAATGTCAAACCGGCCCTTGAGCTGAATCACCGCCCCGCCCGCCAAATTCTGAACTGATGCTTCCATGGCCAAAAATTCCCCCACGGCGCCGCGCAACGCATTTGCGCACAAATTTGCCAAACCCGGCGCATCCAGGCAAGATGAAACCGCGGCGTCGCTGTGCAACGCGACGGCTACACAGAAGGCTTTTGGGACTGGCAAACCATCTGTCATCCTGTTTTCTTCGGCGGCGGAGGCCCGCCGCCCTCCAAGTGTGGAACGCATCCGGCGTCTCTTCTGTAGCGCGCCACGGCGTGGCGCGATTGGCCCTTCTGAATTCTGTCTGCTGTTTTGACCCCTTGTTCCTTGGAGATTCCTTGTTGGATATTGGATATTCGCCTGAAATCGACAGGCGGCCGGGCCCCATTCTTCGCCGAAGCGGCTTCGCAGGACAAGCCGGCCGCGCTCCCAGGGACTGCGCCGGCGCGTCGCACAGCGACGCGGCTACACAGAAGGCTTTTGGAACTGGCAAACCATATGTCATCCTGTTTTCTCCGGCGGCGGAGGCCCGCCGCCCTCCAGGTGGAACGCATCCGGCTTCTCTTCTGTAGCGCGCCACGGCGTGGCGCGATTCACGGGTTATGAGGGACAGAGCCTGTCTGCCGTGCCGGCACAGGCAGTTCACGCGTTCCTTGTTCCTTGGATTTGGATATTGGATATTCTCTTTCTGACTTGTGCGACAAAGCACTTGGACGTTGGATATTCCTTGTTGGATATTGGATATTCGCCTGCTTTGTCGGCGGCCGGGGCCCATTCTTCGCCGAAGCGGCTTCGCAGGGTAAGCA
>JAAZAB010000031.1 GCA_012514555.1 Lentisphaerota bacterium | reverse complement strand
GGAACTTCAGGAAAAGAGAGGAGACAGGGGCCATTTCCTTCCTGCTTTCCTGATTTCCAAATTATCTCCTGCCTGCGTGAAGAGTGGCTTTTGGGACAGGCAGGTTTCAACCTGGAAAGAGCAATCGAATATCCAATATCCAACAATGAACAGGAACCCTTCAACTGACACACGGGACGCGAACGCGTGGCCGCGCCCGGCAACGGCATGGGGGCTCGACCTCCAGGCCGGAGGCGGAATAGCGGTACTGGCCGACCGGTCCGGCCGCGTCATCGCGCGCGCGGCGCCGGCGGATTCCGCGCGCGCGGAAGACGCCGGCGCGCGCGACCCGGTCTCGGCCTGCCTTGCCTCGGAAGAGAGCCTCCTGCTGTGGATATCTGCGCCCATCGCCTCGGCTCAAAAGGCGGCGCGCGTTTTCCCGTCCCTGCTCGACATCCAGCTTCCGTTCCCGATCGAATCCTGCGTCGCGCGCTTCCTGGCGATCGGCAAAACCCCCGAGGGCACCACCCGGGCGCTCGCCGTGGCCGCGCGCACCGAAACCGTCAAACGCCGCATTGAAGCCTGCCGCGCCGCCGGCTGGGACCCGCTGATCATGGACCACGAGGGCATTGCGCTCTGGGCGCGGGGCCTTGCCGAATACCCGGACGTCCGCCCCGGGCGTGTGCGCGTCATCGCCTGCCTCAATCCGGACCGCGTTGTGCTGGTCTTCGGGAAAAGCGAAATCCTCGGCGTCCACGTGATCCGCCGGCAGGCGGGGGATCCCGACGCCTCTGATGCCGGCGCGCTTGCCGGCCGCATTCGCCGCGCGCTGCAGCCGGAGCTGGAAGAGAACGCCGCGGTCCAGTGGCTCTGGTGCGGGCCGCGCGCCGGCGACGCCGTGTTCACCGGCGCCCTGCACGCCGCGCTGGCCGGGCACTGGCCGGGCGAATGCGCCACGCTTCCCGACCCGGCCGCATTTCTAGCCCGCGCGCTCGCGGCGCGCCTCGCGCGCCCCGGGACGCTTGCAATCAACTTCCGGGCCGGCGAACTGGCCCACCCGGCAATCGCCCGGCACGCCGCGCGGCGGCGCCGGGGCGCGCTCATCCTCCTGCTTGCCGCGGGCGCCGCCCTGCTCGGCATAAACGTCCTATGGCGAGGCGCCGCAGCGGCCATGGTCAAACGGGAGTCCCGCGCGGTCGCCGCGCTCACGGCCGGACTTGCGCCGGGCGCGCGCATTCCGCCCGGCATGGAAGTGCGCGAAGCCCTCAAGGCGGTTGAACGAAGCGCCGGCGAAACCGCGGCTTTCCGCGGCGCCATCGAGCATTCCCTCCTGCCCGACCTGGCCGCGATCGCCGACGCCGCGCGAGAACAGCGCGCCAGCATCGGATCGCTGACGCTTACAGGCGGCCGAATTGAAATCTCGGGCGCCGCCCCCGGCTGGGCCGCATGCGAACGCCTCGCCGGGACAGTCAATGC
Source organism: Lentisphaerota bacterium (assembly GCA_012514555.1). Classification (GTDB taxonomy): domain Bacteria; phylum Verrucomicrobiota; class Kiritimatiellia; order JAAZAB01; family JAAZAB01; genus JAAZAB01. The sequence goes on along the minus strand of JAAZAB010000031.1, from coordinate 5,409 downwards.
TCTCGGCTTCACGGCCCGCCTCGAACGCAAGGGCGCGGCGCCGGACGGGCGCCTGCGCTTTGCATTGGAAGGAGATCGCGCAAATGCGCTCCGGCGCTGATATTGACAAAGCCCTGGCGGCCATCGCGGCGCTGCTCATCGCAGCGGCGGCGCTCATGACGTTCCTGGGCGCGGGCCGCACTCTCGCAATGGCGGACGACTTCAAAAAGAAACGTTCCCAGCGCCTTGAATTGCTCGCCCTGCAGGCGCGCCTGGCCCGCGGGCAATCCGCGCTCGCCGCGTTCAACACGCTGGCCGACGCCGCGCCGGCCGACCCGGCACGCCTCGCCACCGAAGCGCTGGACGGCGCAACGCCCCGGCAGCGCGAGATGGGCTTCACCAGCCTTGCCGACGGCTGGACCGCGCGCAGGATCGAACTCGAGTGGGCGGAAGTCCCCCTCGACAAGGCGTGGACGTTCCTCGTCCGCGCGGAATCCAACCGCCCGCCATGGCGGCTCGCCGAATACCGGTTCACGGCCGAACCCGGGCGCCCGGGTTCAGGGCGCCTCGCAGTCGTGCTTGAAGCGCTCGAAAAAGCGCGTTAGCGCAACCGCGCGATTCCCTGTACGAAATCCGGAAAATCCTCCGCATTTATTAAGGAGTTTTATTGACAAAAAAGGCGTCGCCCATACACTGCAATATTTCACCTTTTAACATGGAGAAAGGGCGATGCTCAGAATATCCAAATTGACGGCCTTTTCCCTCGCCCTCGCGCTCGCGGGCGCCATCACGCATCCCGGATACGCCCAGGAGGTCGAAATTCTCCCGGCCGACAGGCAGATGCTCGACCCCTTTGAGTCCATCAGCCTGCGGAAAGCAGACAAGTCTTTCGCTGAAAAGCAGTACAAGACCGCTGCCGCCGAATACGACTCTTTTATTCTCGAATTCCCGCAATCACGCTGCCTTGCATATATTCTTCTGCGCACCGCGCGCTCGACCCACCTTGACGACAAGCGGTATGAAGCCATTAAGAAATATCGCCAAGTACTTGATTATTATCCGGATGCGTCTCATTACGCCGCTGCTGCGCTCTACTATATTGGCGCCTGTCATTCCCAGAACGGGGATCCGGAGAATGCAATCAAAGCTTGGACACAAATGGTCCAGGACAAGCGTTACAGCAACCATTTCCTGGCCGCCTCCGCACTTAACCAATTGGCTGAAAACCATTTAAGACTGGGCAACCCTGATGAAGCCATGCGGTTTTATGAGCAGGTTGTCACTGATTTCAGGACCGCGAACAGGCATGCCGCAAACGCGGCAATGTCAAAGGTCATTGAATACCGCATGAGGACCAAGCCGGACGAGCCGGCGCTGGCAAAATTCTATATCAAGGGAAAAGGATTCAAGCCCGATCCTGCAAAGGACATTCCGGAAGACGTGTCCTCGGACCGGACCTACTGGGATTTCATTCGCAACAAGGTCAAGGAATTTGGCAGGCAGTTTACCGTGGCCCAAGCCACTCCGAAGATCAAGTTCTACCGCTATTGGGCGGACGCAATGGAAGGCAAATTTGCGGACTGGGACGACTTCCAGATTGATCTTGCCGACATGAAACAAGTGTTCGAAAACGACGCGGGCAGGCGCGCCAGGCGCCTTGACGAGCAGTTCAACAAGTACCAGAAGCAGGACGATTTCGCGCGGATCATCAAGTGGATGGGGATATACGCCGGCCAGCCTGACAAGATCATGCAGTATTACAACAAGCTGGACATGGCCAAGCTGAGCGAAGGCGCAAAGCGCCAGCTTCTCACGACGCTTCTAAACACAGAGCAGTTTGACATGGCCTCCAATCTCCTCGGAAAGCTCAACTACAGCGAGATGAACGACCAGACAAAGCTCAACCTGTTCAACGAGGTGAAGTGGTTCGTGCGGAAAGGCTTCCCGACGAGCGAGGTTGTCAGGCTGAGCGAGCGGGTTGCCGACGCCGACAAGGGCCGGATGGCGCTCCTTCGCTTCTATCACGAGTACAGGAACCCGACGCCGGGCATTCCGATCGCGGAGAAGATGGAGGGCGTTCCGGCATACGCCAACGAGGCGGCGGAGATTCACGGCGACATGCTCTACTGGTCGGGCCAGCACGAAAAAGCCGTCGCGAAATACCAGATTGCGAACAGGCCGCCCTCGACGATTTTCAAGATATCCGACTGCTACGTGCGGATGAAGAAGATCGATCCGGCGGTGGCGGCGCTCCGGGAAATCGAGGGCTTTTTCGTCAAGGACGCATCGCGGGCCGCGTACCGGATTTCGCAGATATACAGGGAAGCGGGCGATAAGAAGAGATACGTGGCCGCGCTGCTGCACGTGATGAACAAGCACCCGGGCAGCGGGGAATCGTCCGCCGCCCACGAGGAGCTTGAAAACATGGGAGTGAACATGAAAGGCGGCGTGGATGCGGAATAACTCCGCCGGCCGGAAAGCCCCGAACACCTCACCGCGAGAATAAGCAAGGAGACACGTTCAATGAAATTCAAGATGCTTGTCGCCGGCTTGATCATGGGCCTGGCCGCTTTCGCCGCGCGGGCGCAAGCGCCGGCGGAGGCCGGGGAAAAAGCCGCTCAGAAGTCCGAGTCCGACGTGGCCGTGGCAAAAATGGTGGAAAAAGCCGAGGAGCTGATTTCCCTCAAGGAATACGAGCGCGGCATCAGCATGCTTGAAAACGTGCTCAACCAGTATCCCCGCAATCCCATCCGCTTCAAGGTCTTCCTGCTCCTCGGCAGGCACCTTATAAGCACCCAGAAATACAACGAAGCCATCCGCCACCTGCGCAGCCTGAACGTCCTGGAAACTGAAAAGGAAATTACCCCCGGGGAAAAGGAAATGCTGCTGGAAGCCCGATACCTGACCGGCGTGGCATACTTCCACATGCGGCAATACGGCAATTCGTTCGCGATCCTGCGCGGCATCACCCGCGACTACCCCAACTCCGTGTGGGCCAACCAGGCCTACTATTACATCGGCATGTGCCACTTCGCCCTCAAGAACTGGAGCAAGGCCATCGAGGCCCTGACCATGGTGGGCACGTTCATCGACCCCGACAGCCCGACGGCCCAGTACGCGGAAGCCGAGCGCCGCTTCTACGTGAAGATCAGCGACGCGGACGCGCCGATCCTTTTCCAGATGGGCAAGGACATGAAAGTCGAGCTTGAAACCAAGAGCGGGGACAGGGAGAGCATCAACTGCGTCCCCATTTCGAGCAAGGCGGAAATGGCCGTCGGCTCCATACCGACCGTGACCGGCGCGGCGAAGCCCGGAAACGGCAGGCTTGAAATAATCGGCGGCGACACGGTCACCGTGCGCTACATAGACGGCGTGGACTTCGAGGGCAACGCGAACGTGGCGCGGACCACCAACATCCTGGTGGTGTCTTCAGGCCAGCCCGAGTTCACCCTCGGCACATACGACGAACCCGCCGTGGCCGCCTACATCGGCCAGCCGGTGTTCGTGCGCGTGGACGACCTCGACAGGGACACATCCCCCAACAAGGACATGCTCGCGGTCAAAATCGTGTCCCGCTACGAAAAGGAACCGGACGACGACAGCGCGTTCCGCGGAATCAGCATGGCCTCGCTCCTCGAGGATGAGGACAGCGACAAGTTCGAAGTCCGCGACGAGATCACGCTGCAGCTTACGGAACTGGCCACCAACGCGCCCTACCACTCGTCACGCTTCGGCGCCGCCTTTGCCATCAAGCCCCACGTCGAGGGGATTTCCCCGGACAAGGCTGACGGCGTCCTGGAGTGCGCGCTGGGCGACGAAATCGTTGTCACCTACTCCGACGACCTCACCATCGAAGGCCCCGGGCGCAAGGACAGGACGGCCAAGATAAGGGTCAGCGGCGCGATTGACGGCCGCCCCATGATCACCCAGAACGTGGTAAGCGACCCGGTGGTCAAGGCGAAAAAGGACCTGGTCGAAGCCTCGGCCTTCCTTGAGCTGACCCGCATATTTCGCAGCATGGGCCTGATGAAGAAGGCCATCGAAAAAGCCAACGACGGCCTTCAGCGCCTCGACGGCATCATCATCTCCAAGAACCCGCTACCCACGCAGCTGAAGGAATCCGCTTTCAAGACCAAGTGGGAGCTGTACATCGAGATTGAAGATTACCAGAGCGCGATCGCGACCTGCGCGGTGTTCAACCGCCTGTACCCGGGCTCCTCCTACGCGGACGAGGCCCTGATGCGGATAGGCAAGGCCAAGGTGGAATCGGGCAACATCAACGAGGGTATTTCAATCTTCCGGAAGGTGCTCAGCCTCCCCAATTCCACGGCACGGGCCGAAGCCCAGTTCAGCATTGCCGAAGCCCTTTTCGCGGCGGCGGACAAGGGCGCCGACGCGAACGCGCCCGGGTACGCCAAGCGCCACAGCGGGGCCATGCAGCAATACAAGATTTGCGTGGACAGATACCCGGACAGCCCGTTCGCGGGCAAATCCATCGGGCGCCTGGTGGACTATTATGTGGAAATCAAGGATTATGTACAGGCGGACGACCTGCTCAACCAGATATTCGTCGAATACCCCGACGCCGAGTTCCTGCCCAACATGCTTCTCAAATGGGTGATCGTCTCTTTCCAGATGGGCAATTACGAGCAGGCCATTGAAAAGTGCAACCAGCTGATTTTTGACCACCCGGAGAGCGAATTCGCCGAGCAGGCGAAAAAGGTGCTGCCCAGGCTTCAGCAAAAAACCGGCAAGGCCACCACGGAAGGAGCCCAGTAACAATGAAAATCAACGTCTCCATAATCGCATGGATGCTCATTGGGGCGCTGGCGCTTCCCATCGTCAGCGCCACGGCGCAGCCGGCGGCGGACCCGGAAAAGACATTTGACGAACTCTGCAAGCGGGTCCAGCGCGGGAAAGCCGACGTAACCGAGGCCGACGTCATCTCGCTGATCAACCAGGCAAGGACGCTGGGCCATCCGTTCGCGGCCGAGAGCGCGCTGAAGCTCTATTCGGCCGCGCACCCTTCGGCGTCCCCGCAGCTCATCCTCCCAATGGCCCGCAACGCCATGCTTGCGGGCGACTACCGCGCGGCCGCGGCGCGGTACAAGAGCTACCTGCGCGCCGCGCCGGCCGGCAGGGAATCCTCCGACGCGGCCGCCGCGCTCTACACCATTCTCATCCAGTTCCTGGGCTCCGAGTCCGAAGCCTTCCAGATCATGAAGACCGACGGCGAGAAGTACCGTGGAAGCGACGCCGCCAAGCGCTTTGACATCTGGTTCCTGGACAAGTGCCAGGCTGCCGGGGACTTCGGCGCATGCGTGAAGCGCCTGGTTTCCATTTATGGCGACAAGATGGAACCGGAGCGCGAGAGATATTTCCACGGCCACAGCCTCGCCTGGGCAATGGAATCCATCAAGCGCCCCGGCG
>JAAZAB010000329.1 GCA_012514555.1 Lentisphaerota bacterium | reverse complement strand
GGTCCGGATCAACGAAAGACACCTTGATGCGCCTGGAATAAGATTCATACTCCCTGAGCAGGTCCAGCACATCCCGGGCCACCCCGGAATCGGGCCGAAAGCAAACAGTGATGTCCACGCCGCTTTCAAGCTGATCAAGAACCAGCTTGGTCTTGTCCGAGATCGAGTGGACTCTGTCCCGGCTGACATCCAACCGCAGGGCATGCCTCGCTACAATATAATTCAGCATAACCGCCACCAGGGCCGCCAGGAATACGGCAGCCAGGGCGTTTGCGCGAAACGCCATCTTCCGCCGCCGGGTTCGTGTAATGATTTCCGCCATGGCGTTCAGCCTATTTCCAGTGCCGCGATTCGACAACCTTCACGGTCGCAAAGAGAAAAAAAGCGGCGCCCGACACGCAGTGGAACACCGGGCGCGCGTCAATGATGCCCCTTGAAAAATCCATAATGTGCCTGGCGCCCGGCACGTGGGCCAGTACGGCGCCGGCCAATGAGCCCGCGGCCGGGGGCTGCACGACACCCGCGAAGAAAAGCAGGCAGAGGACAGGAAAGATCAGAATCGCCGCAACCGCCTGGCTCCGGGTCAGCGACGATACGAACAACCCGATCGCCAGGTAATACCCGCCGACCAGCGCCAGCCCGAGAAATCCGGATGCCAAAAGCCCCGAATCCGGCGCGTCACCGCCCAGGCTGAAAGCCCGAAGCAGAAAAGGGTACGCGGCAAGCGGGGCGCACATCAGGGCGAACGCCGTCGCCGCGGCGGCATACTTCGCCAGGACAAGGCTCGTGTCCGTCACCGGCGCCGTGAGAATCGCTTCCAGCGTCCGCAATCGCTTCTCCTCTGAAAGCAAGGACATGGCAAGAACCGTGATGACGGCAAGCAGCATCAGCCACAGGTAAAACGAATCGAACATAAGGTTGCCCAAGCTGAGCGGCGTCTGAAAACTATCGGACAGGAGCGCTCGGAAATTAGAGCCGGCAACAAACAGAAACATCGCGGACATGGCGTAGAACCCCGACTGCGTAAGGTACGCCGAGAGCTGCCGCCTCCAGAGAATAAGGAAACTCCTCATGACACCCCGTTTTCCTCCGCCTGCGCGGTCATCTCCACGAACGCGTCCTCGAGGCTGCCGCGCTCGACGCGAAGCTCCCTTAAAAGCCATCCGTTCCGCGCGGCCAGCGTGAACACATCGGCGCGGAGATCGCGGCCTGCCCCGCACTCGAGAACATACCGGTCCCAGCCGGGCTCCCGCCCGGCATCGTCCTCCCCGCCGGCAGCACTGAGCGCCCCGGGCAGTCGCAGCAACATGTCCCGGACCGCCCCGGCCGGGCCTTGAATTTCAGCCACAACCTTCACGTTGCCCTTGAGCAGGCCCAGGAGCTCGCCGGGCGTGCCGCTGGCCGCTATCCGGCCCTTGTTGATGATCATCGCCCTCTGGCAGATGGCCTGCGCCTCCGGCAGGTGGTGCGTTGAAAACAGCATCGTGTACCGCCCGGCAAAGCTTCGTATCAGCTCGCGGCTGCTTCGAATCTGGTTCGGGTCCATGCCCATGGTCGGCTCGTCCAGGATGAGAACCTCGGGCTCATGCACAATCGCGTCGGCAAGCCCCACGCGCTGCCAATATCCCCTCGACAATTGCCCTATGATGCGCCGGCCGGAATCCTGCAGCCCGCACAGCTCCTTCACCTGGTCCAGGCGCGATCCGATCCGGCGGCGGCCAACCCCCTTGAGGCCCGCCCTAAATCGCAAGTATTCGTCAACCCTCATCTCGGGATACAACGGCGCGTTCTCCGGCAGATACCCTATCCGGCGCCGCACTTCCAGGGAATGCTCGCACACGTCCAGCCCGGCAATCTCCGCCGAGCCCGACGTCGGCGACAGGTACCCCGTTAGCATGCGCATCGCCGTGGTCTTACCGGCGCCGTTCAGCCCGAGAAAGCCCACTATCTCGCCCTTTTGCACCTCGAAGGACACATTGTCCACCGCAACAACGGCGCCGAAGCGCTTTGTCAATTGTTTCGCGACTATCATGGACATAATCCGCGCGGTCCGTCCAGTAACGCCCGCTATCCCCTGCCGCATAAACCCGGATTTTGCCGGGAAAAAGCAGGGCGATTCTACCAAAGCCCAACCGGCCTGTCACCCTTTTCGCCAGCTTGATTTTTTGTTGCATGATTGCCCCGCTTTCGGACACAATGGCTGCCATGAAAGCGCCCGGAACAGGCATCCCTCAACGCGTTCCGCCCGGCATATCCGCAATGCCGCGCCGGCCCGCGCCGGCGTGGTTCGAGGAACTCTACGCCCGCTACAACCGGAAGACCTATCTGGGCACCGACCCGGTTCAGTTCCTCTCCCGGTACCCGGACATCCGCGACCGCGAGATGGCGGCGCTCATAGCCTCGTCATTTGCCCTTGGCCGCGTCGCGCACATCCTGGCAAGCGTCGAAAAAGTGCTCGCCCCCATGCAGCCGGGGCCGCGCTCTTTCCTTGACCGCGCCAGCGCCCGGACGCTCCGGTCAACCTATGCCGGTTTCAAGCACCGCTTCTTCGACGCGGACTGCCTGGTGGCCTTTCTGCGCGGCGCGCAGAAAATGCTGCGCCTGCACGGATCGCTCAACGCCGCATTCGTAAAAGGGCTCGGACCGGACTGCGACACCATACTGCCCGCGCTGGAGCGCTTCGCCGCGGAAATCAACAACGGGTGCGGCAGCCTCGTTCCGTCGCCCGCCCGCGGCAGCGCGTGCAAGCGCCTGAACCTTTTTCTGCGCTGGATGGTCCGCAGCGATGAAATCGATCCGGGCGGATGGAAAGGCGTTCCAGCCTCGAAACTGATCGTGCCCCTGGACACGCACCTGTTCAGGATAGCCCGGCGCATGGGCTTCACGCGCAGGAAGTCCGCGGATATCCGCACCGCCCTCGAAGTCACGGCAGCCTTCCGCCGGATCAGGCCGGACGACCCCGTGCGCTATGACTTCTCGCTCACCCGGCTGGGCATCATGCCCCGCCCCTGAACGCCCGCGCCGGGCCGGGCCGGACCTGCGCGAGGGTCAGGGGGCCGTCCGGCATGACGGCCGCGCGCGCGCCGGGCCCGGACCTGGAAAGAAGGGCGCGCACGGCTGCCGCAATATCGCGGCAGGGCTTCAGCAATGCCCGCCTGATCTGCGCATCCGCCAGCCCGCCGCTGTACAGCAGGACATCGGCCTTCTGCTGAACCATTGCCTGGACCTGCGCCTGCCACTGGTCCCGGGACGCGAATCCGGGCGCCGATACCGTCCGGAGCAAGGCTTCCGGCGAGCCGGCTTCCGCAAGAAGAGACGCATACATGCCGTGATCCGGCAGGCCGTCCTCGCAGGCGGCGGCCATCACTATTGCGCCGCCCTGCTTGACAATCCGGGCCGCCGCGCTCATTCCCTTTACGGCCTGGTACAGGTTCTGATCCAGGGGATACCCGCTGTTCGTAGCCACAACCACGTCGAAGGGCGCCGCCACATCCACGCTTGCATGGCGCCTGACAAAATCGCAGCCCCTGGAGTGCGCCTCCAGCATGTCGCCCGCAAACACGCCCGTGATCCGGCGCTCCGCATTCATCGTCACGTTCAGGAGAAAGGTGGGCCGGGCCATGAGCGCAACCTCGCGCATTTCCTCCCAGATGGGGTTCCCGGCGGTCACGCCCCAGGTTGACCCGGGATGCGCTATCATCGCGTACCCGTGATTGGTATTCACGCTCTCCGCCCCCGATATGGCCGGGATCACCCCCTTTGGCCCGCCGCTGAACCCGGCAAAGAAATGAGGCTCAATGAAGCCTGTCAGTATCCGGACATCCGCCTCCATGAACAGACGGCTCACCCTCACCGGATGCCCGGAGGCAGTCGCCCCGAGCGAAACCAGGCCGGCGTCATCAAAGGCGTCATGCTGCACGCAGCGATAGCGATCCACGACCCGATCGCCAAGCAGCGCGCGCGTCTCCGCATCCGTCTGGGGCCGGTGCGTGCCCAGCCCGTTCAAAAGCGATATGTCGGCCCTGGCGACGCCCGCCAGTTCCAGCTCGTCAAGGAGCACGGGCAGCATCCGGTCGTTCGGGGTTGCGCGGGTGATGTCGGTATGCACCACCACCGCGCGGCCGCCGGGCCTGATTCGCCGGGCCAGGGGCGGCCCGGAAACAGGCGCGCGAATGGCATCGCGAATAGCCTGCGCCTCGTCGGGCAATCCCGGCGCCTCGCGGCCCCGAAGAACCTCGCATCCGTCCGGAAAATCAACGTCCAGCCCCGTCCTGCCATATGCCAGATTCACCATCATACCGATATCCCCCCCCCCGATCGCCTTCTTATGCGCGATGACGCAAAGGCCGGCGTGACCGTACGCCAAACCTTCCGCCCTGTGTCAAGCGTTCCCCGCTTCATGAGACGCGGCGCCCTGGGAGCGCGGGCGTCCCGCCCGCATTAAAAAAACATGTCTAGCGTTCCCCGCTTCATGAGACGCGGCGCGGCTTTTATTTGCGGCCCGAATATTTCGGGGCGCCCGGGCGGTTCCATTCCTCGTACAAGGTTGCGCCCGGGGCTGACAGGGGCCCGCAGTTGCAGATGTAATGCTCCGGGGTCATCCGCATCTTCCCGCCAAGGGCCTTCCACGTTGCAGCCGTGCCGTGACAGACTGACACCGGCGTTTGCGGGGAAAGGCGCCGCACCGCATCGATGCAGAAAGAGTAGATTTCGTCGTGCGTCCGCTGGGTAAAGGGCCCCCATCGGACGCCGGCAAGCTCTTCTCGCGCGGCCTGCGCTTGCCGCAGTGCCTCCGCATCAAGCAATGATGACGGGAATATGGCGAGAAGATCGTCAACCGTCATCCAACCGAGCAGCTCCAGGGTCACCAAGTCCGGCTTGACACGGGCGAACAGCTTCTCAAACAGATCCGTGTATTCATCCCGCCAATTGGCCAGGGGAATGATCGGGCTCAGGCGCGCGCGCACGGGATATCCCGCCTGCTGCATTTTCTCCATCGCGGAAATGCGCTGCTCCATCGTTGCGGCCCGCTTGTCCGCCAGCCGGCTCGCGGTATCGCATGTGATTGACCAGCTTATGATCGTGCGGCCGCCGTGCTTGATGCCCGAGAGGAAGCCGACATTGTCGCTCTTGGTGAACAGCATCAAGTATCGATCCGATTCGGCGGCGAAGCGCTCGACCATGGGCCGGACCAGGTCGAGATCCGGTTCAAAAGGCGGCAGATCGGTCATGTTGCTGAACTTGTACAAACGCTGCTCCGGATGCTGCATGAATACCCCGTCCAGGCCGCCGATCATGCGTTCAATGTCCAGGTAGAAAACGATGTACCGGCCGAAACCGCAGTACGCGCATCGGAACATGCAGCCGTCGACAATGTTGAGCTCAAGCGCGGGCTGGCAATGCCCCCCATGGGCTCCTGCTTCGTCCCGCCAGTGGTAGAACCAGGGCAGGCGGTTCTCGTCAAACGTAGTGAAAACGAGCGCGGCATCGTCGCCGAAATCGTCTTTCCCATGCCGCCGTTTTCCGATGTCGAGGACGCGCTGCATGTCGCCCGGCCCAAGATCGCGCACGTCGCCGCACTTCACGTGCGGCAGGACTCTCTCCAGCCGGCGCTTGCATTGCGGACGGGCATGGATCTCAGGGTCTATGTAAACGATCTTTGCTGGTATTTCCACGATATACTCTCCCTGCCGGCGGCAAACGCCCCGACTTTGTCGGACAACGTTATAGAACTCACCTTCGAAGTACACACGCCGGAATTCATGTGGCTTTTGCAGGGATCAAATGCCATCAAGCTCAACCAATGCGAACAGGATATGACGGTAATCCATTGACGGCAAGGCTATTCCGCGAAGGAAAAGGTTGTCATCCAGTTCCAACTACCCCGGATTTTGCGTTTGAAAAATGAACGATGCTTATAATGGGTAAACCATCAGGTTTTTACAACTGCATTGCGTTTGAATTGCCATGAACGAAAATGTGCGGGT
>JAAZAB010000328.1 GCA_012514555.1 Lentisphaerota bacterium | reverse complement strand
GACACCGCTCGCTTCCGCAACTCCGTCAGCACATCATGCCTGAGCGTCCGACCATCATGTTTCTTCATGGCCGGAATACTAAGGAATAACCGCGTCTATGTCAATACTATTATGGACTGGTTAGTAACTGGAGGGCGACGGGCCTCCGTCGCCGGATGCGGCCGGGATGTAATCCGGTTTGTGTAGACGTGCCGCTGCGCTGCGCGCTTTTTCGTAATGCGGGTGCGGAGCCCCGCGTTCCCGGGGGGGCGGGCGGGCTGTCCTGCACGGGTACGCGCGCATTTGGGCGCGGTCTGAGCCGGTCATTCGGACGGCGGCGGGAAAAGGCGGCCGAGCCGGCGCAGCAGGGTGCGGTCGCCTTCGACCTGGAACCCGGGCCCGGCCATGGCTTTTGCCGCGCTGAGCTCGCGAAGGATTATTTTTGCCCAGGTCTCGCTCGGGCATGTGATGGAAAGGTCGAACCCGTCTCCGGCCCCGGATTGAAGCGAGCAGCGGCCGGCGCTGATGCCCAGCGTGAACTCCATGTTCCTGTCCGGGAACCTGAAGCGGATATTGGCGGCCAGGCCGCCTGCCGCGCGCGGGTCGAGATGCCGGGCCATTTCCTCCATCAGGATGCGGATGTCGTGCGTGGTGCTTGCGCCGGCCGCGCCGGGCCGGGCGTCGCCCAGCGCCATGGCGTGTTCCCAGTAGATTGCCGAGTATGCCTTGAACCGCTCCGCGTCATCCACGAGCGGCTGGGCGGCAGCCTGCGCAAGCTCTGGCGGGATACTGCCGCTCCGGGCCCATTCGGCGCCGGCTTTCTCGAATGCGGATTCGATGGCTTTCATTTTGCGCGGCTTTGCAACCGCGAAGCCCAGCAGGTACGATTCGGGGCGGATGAGCAGTCCGCTCCACTCCATGCGGAAGCAGCGGGCAAAGGCCATGAGCGATTGCCGGGCCGGCTCGAAATTTTCCGGGCTCTTGAGCCCGCCCGCCAGCAGGGCGGCCATTTTGCGCGGGCCCCTGGAGGGATATCGAAGACAGTTTTGGTCCGGCCCCGGGGCCGAGGTGTCAATGCCCGGCTTGAGGAGGGGAAGTGTCCGCTCCATGAAAACCTTGAGTGCGGATGAGACCGTGAACACGTAAAGCGGGCTGATTGCGAAGAGGGCGTCCGCTTCGAGAAAGCGCTCCAGGAGTCCGGCCGCCGCATCAGCCTGCACGCACTGCCCGGGGCTTTTCACCCAGCAGTGAAAGCAGCCGAGGCACGGCCGGATGCGCTCTTCCGAGAGGTCGGCCACGTCCATGTCCGCGCCGGCCGCGGCCGCGCCTTGAAGGAAAAGCGTTCCGAGTTTTTCGGTGAAGCCCTGCTTGCGCGGGCTGGCCTTGAGGACCAGGGTTTTCATGGTTTTTCCCGCCTGACCTCGGCAAGAACCAGGGTTCCGCGGGCAACAACGCGCCGGCCGGCGGAGGCTTCGACATCGAAGTGAAAGAGCGCGCCAAATTCCCTTTCCAGCCTGGCAGCAAGCTCAAGGGTTTCGCCGGGAACGGACGGGCTGACGTATTTCATGTTGGCTGAGGCCAGCATCATCAGTGCCGGCGCCCGGGCTTCCGGGTCCGCGCGCAATTTGCGGCTGAGCCCGATGAGGAGGCCGGCGGCCTGCGCGAGCGCGTCGGTCACCAGCACGCCCGGCATGATGGGGCGGCCTGGGAAATGGCCCTTGAAATGCGGCTCGTCCGGCCGCAACTCGCGTTCCGCCGCTATGCTCCTGCCGGGCTCCAGGCGAATCACCCGGTCCACGAATAGAAACGGAGGCCGGTGCGGGAGGATCGATTGGATTTCGCTCAGGCTGATGTCAATTTCCGGCATGGCGTGTCTCCAGGCAGCAATGTGGCCGTGGCGGGCGGCGGCCCGCCACGGCGGCTGAGAAAGGGCGCGATTGCGCTGTCGAGCGATGCAAGCTCCCGGGCCATTCGCTGGTGGACCCGGCGGACAAAGTCGGCGCGATCTTCACCGGGCTCCGGGTAGTGCGCCTCGATACAGCGGATGCGGAAAAGGACGCGCTGGTGCGTGAACCAGGACCCTGTTTCGCGGTTGAGGAAGGGGAGGTCGGAGTGGATGATGATGGGCACGACGGGAACTCCCAGCTCAATGGCGAGCCGGAACGCAAAATCCTTGAACGGGTGCAGCCGGCCGGCCGTGGTCCGGCTGCCTTCCGGAAACACCAGCAGGCTGCGGCCCTCCCGTATCTGGCGGCGGCACTTTTCAAGGGCTACGGCGAGGGCGGCCATGGAGCCGGCATCCATGTTGACAAAATCCAGCAGCTTGACCAGGGCGTAGAACACGGGCTTGCGGGCATGCTTGGGTTTAAGCACGGCCGCGCTGGTTCCGATGAGGGGCAGGAGCATGAGGCCGTCAATGCTGCTGCGGTGGTTTGCGACATAAATGGCAGGCGTCCGGGGCCGGCGCTCGAACCCCGAGCATTCCACGATGCGTATGATCTGGAGAACCTGCAGGTGCACGAACGTCAGATAGCGCAGAAACGCGCGGAGGGTGATTCGCATGAGCGAGGCCCGAATGGGAGGAACCAGCGAGAGCAAGAGGAAGACAGGAAGCAGCGCGACGAGGAAAAAGCCGAGCGCCGCGAAGTATCCGGCATAGGTGAAAAACAGCAGGATGCAGGACAGGACGCGCGGGCGGATCGGCCGGTTGGTTATGATGGCATGGCCTGCGTTCATGGAGCGTCCGGGCGGATAGCACTCTATGGCGCCAAGCCGGGCAATGTTGGCCCCGCGGTCAACCCGGCCCGCCATACAAGGCGGATGAACACCCGGCAGTCTTCGAGCCGGATGCCGGATGTTCCCCGCCGCCCCGCCGGCCGTTTCGCGCGAATCAAGCCGCCGGGTTGCGGGCTTGGCCCGCGTTACAGGTTGAAGCCCATGCCGACCCTGGCTTCATAACCCGAGGCGTCCAGGTCGAACCCGGTCTTTTCTCCGCCTTCCTTGAGTTCAACCTTTTCAGCTATTCGGTAGGCGCCCGAGGCGAAAAGCGAGAACCATTGCGTCAGGCGCCATTGCGCGCCGAGCCCGGCCTTGGCGAACAGGTAGTTCTGGCGGTAACGGTGCAGTTCGCTTGCCTCGCCCGCCGGCGTGTCAAGCGTGTCCATTGCGAACGCGCCGTAGCCGCCGGTCAGGTTGCACCAAAGCCCGAACTTGTCCATGCGCAGCAGGTGGTAATTCGCAGATAGCCCGGCCATGTAGCCGGCGATGTCGGCGTCGGAATAGCCGCCATTGTTTTTGTCCGAATCCCAGCCCGCAAAGCCCTGGTATTCGACTCCCACCTGCAGCTTCGGGATGCAGCGGTAGTACAAGCCGAGCGCAAAGCCCAGCATCGGCTCAGGATCCAGGTCGCCGGCCGAAAACTTCATGTCTTCCGAGCCGTTGTCTTTGAGCCCGAGCATGGAGAAATCAAGGTTCAATCCAAAGCGCGAGATCATTTCGCCGTATTTCTCGGAATACTTGTCCCGCACGACCTTGTTCAGCTGCATGAGCTGATCGATCGACATCTTCTCGACTGTTTTTATCAATTCGTCGGGTGTGGGCTCCGCGGCCATCGCGGCTGTTCCGGCTGAGAGAAGCCCGATCAGCAACCATTTCGATATACGCATGACAGACCTCCTTTTACCGTGTTTGTTTCATATTCACGGATTAGAGAAAGTATGCCACAGCCCGGGCCCGGAATCAAACGCAATTTTACGGGGTGTTGAGGGCGGCCGGCCACACCCCAACCCGCGCAGGATTTCATTCTATATGGAGCAGTTCAACTGCTAAATCGCTATCGGTATCGCTATTCGGTATCGCAATCGGGATCGGTGTCGTTATCGCCATCGGGATCGCTACCGTTCCTGTCGCTTTCTTCTTCTTTCGATCCCGGTCCCGATAGCGATTTCGATATCGATGCCCCATCCAATATCCGAATCCAAGGAACGAGAATTCGAAAACAGAAGATGGACCGCGGTATGCGCGGCCTATCGCGCCACGCCGTGGCGCGCTAGTGTGCCCAGCATGGGCCTGAACTTGTGACATGAAAGGAGGTCACCGGGGCCGATAACGGCAACCGTAGCCAAACCGCAAGGCGTAGCCGCGAGGCAAAGCTGAAAGAAGCGGAAGGCAAAACCGCGACCGTAGAAACACGAACGGGCAGAGAGGCCTGCCACGGGAGACGAGCCTGCTAGCGAAGGCGAAGTCCAAAGGTTATCAAAGGAACGTGGAGGGTAGAGCCCGACGGCACGCGGGGAAAGCTCAGGCGCCTTACCTGGGGAGACCTTGCCCGTGAGAGCGGGTAAGGAGTCAGCATAGGCCGTAGTAGTGAAGAGGCCCCGTGAAAGCGGGGAAGAGCGAAGGGCCGAAGAGACAAGGAGCAAAGCTAGAGGAAGGACTGGTAAGAGAACCGAAAGGGCACAGAAGAGCCGGGACGCGACAACTGCGGTCACCATCCCGGAGCCCCAAAGCTCGCCTCGGCGGTGAAGCCGCCAACAGCGGACGAGGGTGCGGCCCGAGGGGACCGAACCGCGAACTTCCCGACGGAGAGCAATGCACGAGGAACTGATGGAACAGGTTGTCAGGCCGGAAGTTGCCCGGGAAGCCTACGGAGCGGTACTCCGCAACGCCGGCGCACCGGGGATAGACGGGATGACGACAAAGCAACTGCATGAGCACTTGCGACGGCACTGGGAGGTGATCCGCGACAAGCTGCTGAAGGGGACATACGTTCCCAGCCCGGTCCGACGGAAGGAAATAGATAAGCCCGACGGAGGAACACGGATGCTGGGGATTCCAACGGTTCAGGATCGATTCGTCCAACAACTGCTAGTGCAGGTGCTGACACCGATTTTCGAGCTGACATTCAGCGACGCCAGTTACGGATTCCGACCTGGACGCAGCGCTCACGATGCGATGCGCGCCGCCCAACGGCACGCGCAAGCGGGCCGGACATGGGTGGTAGACATCGACATCAGCAAGTTCTTTGACCACGTCAACCACGACATCCTGATGGGACGGATCGGCAAAACGATCCGCGACAAACGGGTGTTGAGACTGATCGGGGCGTACCTGCGCAGAGGGGCACTGATCGAAGGAGTGGTGGTGCGCAGCGAAGAAGGCACGCCGCAAGGCGGGCCGCTGTCACCGCTGCTGGCGAACATATACCTCGACGCAATGGACAAAGAACTGGAACGCCGAGGGCACACGTTTTGCCGATACGCGGACGACTGCAACATCTACATGGGCAGTGCGGCTGCGGCGGAGCGCGTGCGCCTTGCAATGACGGAGTGGCTGCAATCAAAGCTGCGGCTGAGAGTCAACGAAGCCAAAAGCGGGTGCGGCCGGGTCTGGGAACGAAAGTTCCTCGGCTTTCGCCTGACGGAAGGGCTGAAGATTACAATTGCGGGAAAGAGTCTGGAACGGTTTAAGGACAAGGTGAGGGAAGCGTGGCAAAGCTGTCAGAGTCGGACGAGTGAGCAACTTCGAGACTGCTGGCGCGCCTACGTGCGGGGATGGTGGGGATACTTTCATCTCGCCGAAGAACGCCGCCCGATCTTCGAACTGGAACCGTGGATACGCAGACACATCCGCAAATGCTTCTGGCTGAGATGGCACGGGATCAGGGGACGGCTTCGGGCGCTTCGGCGCTTGGGGCTAAACCCACGACAATGCCTTACTGCACATAGCAGCAAAGGCGCATGGTCGCTTGCGGCCAGCCCTAGCCTGCATATGGCTCTTTCCAATCGCGTGCTCCGCCGTTATGGATTCCTTATGCCATCAGACCTTGCGGTCACTTAACCGCTGGTCTCAACCGCCGGATGCGGAAAACCGCATGTCCTGGTGGTGTGGGAGCCCTGGCGGGCGCAATCCCGTCAGGGCGACCCGATCACAAACAGGCTTACATCCCGGCCGTTTCCGGCGGCGGAGGCCCATGCTTCGCCGAAGCGGCTTCGCAGGGCAATCCCGCCGCCCTCCAGTTTGGAAACCTGCCTGTCCCAAAAGCCTCTCTTCACG
>JAAZAB010000327.1 GCA_012514555.1 Lentisphaerota bacterium | reverse complement strand
TGGCGCTGGTCCAAAGCCTAGTCCGCAAGGGAGAGGTGAACGATCTCGTAGGCAAGTACGGACATCTGGTCGTGGATGAGTGCCATCACCTGCCGGCCTCCAGTTTCGAGCAGGTGGCGCGCCGCGCAAAGGCGAAGTATGTCCTTGGCCTGTCCGCAACCGTCGCCCGAAAGGATGGCCATCATCCCATCATCTTCATGCAGTGCGGACCGGTGCGGCATCGCGTCGAGGCCAAGCAGCACGCGGCTGGGCGACCGTTCTCCCACAGCGTTTGGGTGCGCCCAACCGCCTTCAGGGCACCCGATAGCGCGCCGGCGGATGCGCGCAGACAGTTCCACGATCTCTATGATGCCTTGATCGCGGACGAAAGCCGCAACCGGCTGATTGTGGATGATGTCATGGACGCCATCCGCGATGGAAGGTCACCCGTGGTGCTCACTGAGAGGACCGAGCACCTCGGGATCCTGGCGGAACCTATCGCGCCCAGCGTGCCGCATTGCTTTGTCCTTCAAGGCGGAATGGGAAGGAAGCAGTTGAAGTCTGTGCTCGGCGCGTTGGCGGCGGTTCCCGCGCATGAGGCCCGAGTCCTACTCGCTACGGGCGGATACATCGGTGAGGGATTCGACGACGCGCGACTGGACACGCTATTCCTGACCTTGCCCGTATCGTGGCGCGGGACCATCGCCCAGTACGCAGGCCGTCTGCATCGGCTCTACGAAGGGAAGAAGGAGGTCCGCATCTACGACTACGCGGACATCAACGTGCCGATGCTGGCGCGCATGTTTGACCGGCGCTGCAAGGGATACGAGGCGATCGGTTACTCGATCCTACTGCCGGCCAGTGCCGTCCCCGGGTGGCCGCCTGAGGTCCCGCTTCCCGTCGAACCGGAATGGAAGCGCGACTACGCGGCCAGCGTTCAGCGGCTGATCCGTGACGGGGTGGACGCGCACTTGGGCAACCTGTTCGTCCATGCCACGCGGAAGATGCAGGATGACGCGCAAGGGGAAGCCCGCGCGCGGAGCGCAACCGAGGCTTTCCTCTTCCGGCGGCTGGAAACGCTGCCGCTGATGGCGGGCAAATTCCTCCTCAACGCCACGTTGCCAATTCCCTTTGACGAACGCGGCCAGATGGAAGTGGACCTTCTCTGTGCGCAAGCGCGACTGACTGTGGAACTGGATGGTCCGCAGCACCTGTCCGATCCCGACGCCTATCGCCGGGACCGCCGCAAGGATGCCCTGCTGCAGGAGCAGGGTTACTTCGTGTTGCGGTTTCTGGCCGAGGACGTCGGCAAGCGGCTCGACTACGTTCTGAATGCCATCCTGCGCGCGCTGGCGCGGCCGGACGCATTGTCGCGCTGAATTTCCATGTGTGCGCGTGTCGCTGTGTTTGCTCCGGAACTCGGCTTCCGATCCTCTGCAACCCCGAGTCAGTCCGTATCGGGACTCAGCACACGGAGGTATTCATGGTAGGCGTAAACACGGCCCCGGCGTTTGCCCGTGATCTTGCCCAGGACGCTCGCCGCCTGCAGTGCGCCGATGGCTTTCACGGTCGTCGGCTTGCTGACGCCCAGCAGCTTGATCGCCAGCGACAGGGTCACCACCGGATGCGAGGGCAACAGCGCGAAGAGCCGGATGGCGAGGATCGTGGCCTTGGCGTGCGCGGCCACTTTTTGCGGTCGGCGGCGGATTTCCTCTGCCATTTATGGACGCCACCTGCTACGTTAAACTATACTAGGGTTTCAGGGCCAAGCCTTGATTGCGTTGAAAAACCGCTGCGGATCAGAATCCCTGAGATCCGGACATCCGGCTGGAGAACTGGTACTCGCCGGAGGCGACCTCGGCACGGAACAAGCCATTTTCGAAGCCGGCGCCGGAGACCCCGGGCTGACAGGCCGCGGGTTGCCCGCTTTCGAGGACGCCGCCGGCATCCGCCGCCGGGATGAGGACCGTCGCGCGCGTGTTGGGCGGAACGGCCAGGGTCCAATGGAAGGTATCGCCGGAGACATGCCACGCGCTTCCGATCCGGCCGTGCCCGGTTGCCAGCGCGGCGTCAACCCGCTTCAGGCCGCTCTCGACGCCGGGCGCGGCGATGAAATGCCGAAACCCGGGCTCGCGTTCGTCAGGGCGGATGCCCGCCAGACCCTCGATGAACCAAAGCCCGACCGAGATCAGAGTATTGTGAATCTGCGAGTTGTCGCCGTCCCACTCCTCCCATATCGTGGTGGCGCCGCTGCGGATCATGTGCCCGAAGCTGGGGAAGTCCTCTTTCGTATGCATCAACGCCAGCAGGTCGTTGCGGCCCCGGTCGATCAGATATTTGGCCATAAAGTAGCTGCCGTGCATGCCCGTGTTCAGGTGGCCGTTGCGGGCGACCCGGATATCGTGTTCCAGGGCCTCCCTGACGCGCGGCGCGTCATCCGGCGGCGTGATGCCAAACAGCAGCGGCATGACCAGGCAGGTCTGCTCCCCGTTCGCGTAAGTGGCGCCGTCCGGATTCAGGAAGCGCGCGTGCAGCTGCGCCGCGAGCGCGGCGGCCCGCGCTTCGTAAACGCCGGCCTGCCGGCTATCGCCGAGCACGCGCCCGATTTTCCCCGCGATCTGCAGGCAGTGCACCAGGTAGCAGTTGTTGAAGAACAGCGTGGAGCGCTCGTCGACGCGGTTTCGGTCCTGTTTCCGGCCGGGCGGCACCCAGTCGCCAAGGAAGTTCCAGGCCGGCGAGGCGCAGCCGATGCCCACGTAGTTCTGCAGCAGGCCGTCCTTCATCCGGGTTTCGATGAAGCCCAGCCATTTCTTCATGACGGGCCAGCCCAGCTCCAGGGGCCGCCGGTCGCCGGACGTGAGATAGAGCTGCCACGGCATGGTGATGCAGAAGCCGCTCCAGGCCGGGCCGCCGCCGGCGTCCTGCGCGAAAGGCGCGATGTAGGGCACATCGCCCGCCTCGTTCTGCGTGTCGCGCCAGTCGGCCGCCCACTTGGCGTAGAACGCGCCCGTACGGAAATTGAGCAGACCCATTTCCATGGACGTGCCGGAGTCGCCGCCGTAGCCCAGCCGCTCGC
>JAAZAB010000326.1 GCA_012514555.1 Lentisphaerota bacterium | reverse complement strand
TCACCAACGCCAACGCCCAGGGCCAGTTCTATCTCACCGACATCATCGCCGCGGTCAGCCGCGAAGGCGGCGACATACGCACCATCACCACCACCCCGGCGGACCCTGAATACGACCTGCTCTGCTCAGATGTAACCAGGCCCATGGACCTGGCCCTGCTCGAAACCGCGCTCGCGGCGCGAACCGGCCTGCCGGCGGCCCAAAACGAAGTCGCGGAGGCGGCACGGCTGCTTGCCGAAGGGCGGCCGGCCGAGCAGCTCGCCTCCATCGCCAGGCAGCTCGCCGAGCTGACAGCCGGCATCGCCCGGGAAAAACTCGGGTTCCTCGCAGGACAGCCCGTAGGCATAGGCGTCTCGGGCGGTCGGCTCCGGATCGCCTTCATGCACCCGGACATGGCCCGCTTCTACGGGCCCGCCTGGCAGATGCCGATCGGCGCCGGCTCGGCCTCGGGCGACGAGCAGATCGTGATGCTCGCGCAGGAGGCAGACGACCGGCGCCTGCACCTCGTGCCCATGAATCCAAAGTTCCGCGAGAGCGTCAACGATTTGCCGTCCGACGTGGACGCGATGTACCCGGGCGAGGGCATTTCCGACCTGCACGCCTACGAGGCGTTCGGAACGCGCATGAGCGAAAGCATGCTGCTTTCCCTCGGCTACTTCAGCGACGCGGAGCTCGACGAGCGCAAGCGCAGGGGCCAGCCGTTGCCGCCGAACTCGCTGTGGGTGAGCAGCAACATGCGCCGCCCCGTCGCCCTGGTCGGCAACGCCATCGCCTCCCTGCGCACACTGCGCGGCGGACACATGGGGCTGCGGGTCCGGGAATCCCTGGGGCGCGGAAATTTCAAGGGCTTGCGCATTGTCTCCACCGGCGGGATCCCCCAGGGCGGCTTCTCAAGCTCCTCCGCCGTCACCGTGGCGGTCAAGAACGCGCTCAATGCCCTGTTCAACCTTGGCATTCCGCCCGACCTGATGGTGCACCTGGCCTGCCAGGCCGAGTATGGCACGGGCGTGCGGGCCGGCTCCCTGGACCAGGCCACGGAGCAGAAGGGGCGCGCCGGGGAAGGCGCTCTGATCTCATCCAACCCAGGGGACCACTACCGCATCCTCGGCTCATACCCCGTGCCTGCAAGGCGGTTCCGCATCCTGTTTCCATACAGCGTCGGGCGCGACCGCGAGGCCTGGCGCTGGTCATGGGGCTTCTTCGCCGAGTCCGCCGGCGGCCCGCGGCTGACGACCGGAGAAATGCGCAAGCTCACCGGCAAGGCCGCCGAGCTGTCGGCCCTCCTAATCCGGCTCCCGCTGGGCACGAGCTTTTTCAAGAAGATCGAGGACGACCTGATGGAGGACGGCCTGCTGGGCCCCGACAGCCGCGCGTGGATCGCGGAGACCCTGCTCAGGATTCCGCTCCTCATCGGGGCGGAAGAGCTGAAGGCGCGGATATCCTCCGCGCGCGAATGGTACCGCGATCAAATCATGGACGTTGAAAAGCTCGACGCGGCCGCGGCTGAACGCAAAGCCGAATCGGCAATCGCCTCGCTGTTCGACGGCTGGCGCGAGCCGGCGCTGCGCCGCGCGACCGGCACGGGCGCGATCGTGGAGGAAAAGGGCGTCCCGCTGCGGGCCATCCTGGCCTACCTGTTCGGGGAGGTGGCCAAGAATTTCCGCCTGATCCGGAACCAGGAGGAATGGATCGCCTGCGTCACGGCCTCCCAGCGCGGCGACCGCTGCGTGGATATGGATTTCCAGGGCCTGCCCTGCCGCGCCGACATGGAGCGCGAGCTGGACTGGGAGCGCAAGGCCGTTGGCCCCGAACGGATGAACCTCTGGCTCGAACGCTTCGGCGCGCGGCCCTTCGATTTCAACAGCGGGCTGGACGACGCCGCCCTGGCCGCGGATCCGCCGCCCGATTTCCTGAGTCTGAAAGGCTCCAACTTCTTCCGCGGCCTGGCCCTGATCGACCTGGCCGAGGCCATGCTCAAGCGGGCCTTCGGACCCGACGCCGTGGCCGCGCGGGTCAACGCTGCCGGGCAGGGCGATTTCTTCCAGGTCCATCTCGACACGGAAAAAGCCGACCCCGCCGAGGTCAAGGCCTTCATAAAGACCGCGTTCTACCGCCGGTTCGGCCTGGCGCCGGACCCCGAGTTCGTCGAGCCGTATCCCGGCGGCGGCGCGGTTGGCATCCGCCTCTCAAGGTACGACTCCCTGGATGATTTGATCCGGCGGCTCCAGCCGCCACGCCCCGCCGCCGCCGGGCAATGAGCTGCTTAGCCCGGATTTTGCGATTGGTCAGAGTGCGGCAGATGCAAGGCGCAGAGGGTGAAGGCGTATTGAACCTAGAATATCCAATATCCAACAAGGAACTTCCAATGTTAATCGGATTCCTTGGTTATTGGATGTTCCGTTCAACCCCTATTCACGCAGGCATGAGATAATTTGGAAATCAGGAAGGAAAAGGCCCCTGTCTCCTCTCTTTTCCTGATGTTCCTGATTTCCTTATTTTACACCTTTTCCAAAATACAGGAGACTATTTGGAAATCAGGAAAACTGGAATGGAG
>JAAZAB010000005.1 GCA_012514555.1 Lentisphaerota bacterium | reverse complement strand
TCTTCGCGCAGGCAGGAGATAATTTGGAAATCAGGAAAGCAGGAAGGAAATGGCCCCTGCCTCCTCTCTTTTCCTGATGTTCCTGATTTCCTTATTCAACCCATATTTCAGGTTCACTCCGAAGTCGCGCCGCCCGTGGGCTCCGCGGAGAGCAGCGTCAGGTCAAGCCGGTAGGCGCCCGCATTCACCTTGAAGCGTGTGGGGAGCGTCCGGCCGAGCGCCTCGAAATATCTTGGCGCCTCGCAGTCGGC
Source organism: Lentisphaerota bacterium (assembly GCA_012514555.1). Classification (GTDB taxonomy): domain Bacteria; phylum Verrucomicrobiota; class Kiritimatiellia; order JAAZAB01; family JAAZAB01; genus JAAZAB01. The sequence continues at coordinate 6,545 of JAAZAB010000005.1, read as the reverse complement.
AATCCAGGCGCGCCCGGTCCGGGTGAGCGCCTCGATCCGGGCCGGAGCCTTGCCGCCGGGCGGGTATGTGAGGCGCAGTCGCGCACCGTCCGGCATGCGGCCTTCAACGATACGGCTTCCGTCCGGGGCGCTCTCTTCGCGGCGCGCCAACATCCTGTCATGGGCGAAAAGCCTCAGCGCGTCGCGCATGGCGTACCTGCGCGCCCAGCCGGCTCGAAAAGGCGGGGTGTTCCTTACAACCGCGGGCGCGCCGCCGTCCGGAACCCGGACCTCGGCAAGCACGATTCCAAAGCCGGCAAGAAGCGCGAGGCGGAACTCTCCCTCCGGGCTCCGCGTAAGGACGCCGGTGAGCGCCACTTCACGATCGGCGATCGCGAGGACGGCCCTGTGCGACATGCGCCATCCGGCGCGATCGCCCATATTCGATGCGCCGGAATAGCGATGGACCGCGCGCCGGATGAACGCGCGCGGTTCGGCGCAGGCCGGCGGCGAGATCATGCCCTGCGACAGGATGATCGCCGCAAGAAGAGGCATGAGCCGCTCAGGGCCGGCTGATGTTTGACGGCGCATTGATCAGGACCTCGATGTCGGCCGGGTCGTTCATGTCGAATGCGCTCGCAGGCAGGACGATGTTCCGATCCTCCTTGACGATCGTTATGCGCGTGAAGTCGCCGCCGGGTTCATTCATGAGTATCTCGCGGGTGGCGGACAAGTCCGGCGCCATCCGGATTTCGATCGAGGATAGAAAAGCCTTTGCCCGGTCGTCTCTCGGAGTCATGTTGATGACCGCGGTCTTGCCCGTGGAAGCGGTTATGTTGAAGTTCTCTTTGGCCGGACCGAGTCGGCCCTGGTTCATCAGCGACATGTGCTCTATGACTTTCGAAAGGCTGCGCGGAAAATCAATCTTCAGCTTCCGGCGGCGGCCGTCTATCCACTCGAATTGCGCCGCGTTGGCCCCGTCGGAAAGAAATGCGGAGCGGTATGGCTTCGTGGTTTCCCAGCGAATGAACCCGGGCGCTTGAAAGAACATGACGCCTTCCGCAACCAGCGGCTGGTCGAACAGGCTCAAATGCCGCTCCTGGCGGAAAACGCTGCGCGACGACGCTATCGGCTGCATGCGCTTCTCCAGCCCGGCAAGCGTGGCATCCCCGGCATCAGCCTGGGCCGGGGATGCGGCCCGGGCCTGGCCGGCCAGGCGCCAGATTGCCGGAAAGCAGAAGAGTATCAGGCAGGCGAAGGTCAATCTTTTTAACGCGTTCATGGTCTTCCTGTAGTCAGCCAGGTTGTGCCCGCCGCCGTCATCTGTTTTGGGACATGGCCCCCGCCTTTCCGGCGTATTCCCTGAAAAGGCTGATGTATGTCAGGTAGTCCCCGTAAGACACGCCGGGTGGCGTCTGGTGGTCGCATCCGATCAGGAATCCGCCCCCGGCCGCCGTGGGCAGCAGGCGCTCGAACTCCGCCCGCATCCGGGATTCGCCCTTGTTCATGGTCATCTTGTCAAAGTGGCCGATGAATTTCATCCTGGGGTGGCTTGCCCGGAGGCTCGCAATGTCAACCCCGGCCTGCCGTTCCAGCGGAAGAATGCCGTCCAGCCCGGCTTCTTCAAACCAGTGCGCCGGCTCGGAAATATCCCCGTCGGAGTCAATAATGGGAATGATCCCGCGATCCTGCAGCGCGGGCATGACTCTTTCGTAGTAGGGCCTCATGAACTCGTCAAAGAGGTCCTTCGACAGCATGGACCCGTTGTTGTAGCTCATGTCCTCGGCAAAGGTCATGAAATCGGGCGTGCAGATCGCGCCTACCTGGGCGATGACCATGAGAATCCAGTCGGCAAGGTCCGAGTTGATGCGATGTATCAGCCCGGGCTGGTCATAGAAGGCATAAAGATGACGTTCGATCCCGAGAAGCCGCCGCGGGAACCAGAAAAAACCGTCAACAGAAAACCAGAGCACTACATTGCCTTCCTTCTGCTCCAGCGCCCACTGCCGCCACTGCGCCGCGTTCACGGGGCTTGCCGGGTACAGGTGCGGCAGGACATGGCCATAATCGGCCTCGGACTCGATGATGCCGGCGCCGTGCGCCTTTGGCGCGGGACAGCCGGGAGTCGTGATGTCAAACCAGTCCTGCTTGTAGATGTCCAGCCCGAAATGCTCCATTATGCCGTAGCGGCAGTCAAGCCCGGCAGGGAGCCCTTCGCCGCGCCAGCGCTCTATGGTTTTATCCCACCACCCGGCCCACTCGATGATCGGAAGGCGGTCAAAGGGCCTGAAATTCATTACCGCATGGAATCGTTCGCGCGTGTTCATTTGTTCCCGCATTGCGAGAGGCAGGGCATGGTTTTTCGCGACAAGGCAGTCAGAAAACCGAATTCAGAATCCAGAAGAATCAGCCGGCGCTTTTCCGATTCACAGTCTCTTGCCGGCATGTAACCTTCTTTTTGACAACTGCTTGAACTCGAAATGGTTGTGAGTGCGGCCATGATGCGCGGAAACGGAAGCGGAAGGCACTGTTTTTCGGCCGGGAATTAAGGTAGCCGATCCCCTTTCGCGGTCAAGTAGTTTTTCCATCGTGTCAAGAAAGCCATAAGCCCGGCTCTCGCGCCGGCGCGGCCCCCTGGGAGCGCGGCCGTCCCGTCCGCCCGGGCAGTGCAGCCGCGCCGCTGTGCGATGCGCTTTCGCGCGCATGCGGCGACCGAGGCCGTTCGCCCTCCAGTAGGAACGCACTTGCCTCTTCTGTAGCCGCGCCGCTGTGCGGCGCGCTTTCCCGCATACTCCATCCGCGAGCCAACCTGCCGCGGACCGCGGCCGGTTTTCAGAGAATGCTTGATTTGACATGGGATCGAGCTATATTTATTCAGTGCTTTCTTGATAGTAGCCGGATGACTTTCGTTCTTGTCGCGGGCTCGAACCGATCTTTTTGAAAGGCATATTTCGCTCATGTCCGATCGCGCAACTCCAAAAAGCGTTCGGAGACGACCCTGCCGCGCGCTATCAGAGTGGGGGCTCCCGCTGGTCGTTCTCATCCTGGTTCTCGTGCTGACTTCGTTCAGCAACGTTCTTGAAGGCGCGGGCGGCAAGACCAGCGCGTTCCTGAACATGGGCAACCTGGTCACCAACGTCGCCACGCCCATGAGCTGGATGGCCATCATGGCCCTCGGCGCTACGTTCGTAATCATTACTGCCGGTATTGATATTTCCATAGGCTCGATTTTCTGCGTTTCAGCCCTGTCTTGCTGCGCGACGCTGTAAACCCTTCCGCCGGACGCCTCGCCGTGGATTGTCCTGCCGATGGCGATCGGCGTGGCCGCGGGGTCCGGGCTGATATGCGGTCTGCTCAACGGGTTCCTGGTCGTGTTCCTCCGGATTCATCCTTTCATTGTCACCATGGGCACGCTGAGCATTTTCCGGGGGCTCGCCCTCATTTCGGTGCCGGTCAAATCCCTGCCGGCACAGGGCCGCGAGCTTCCGCACGCGCTGACCGCCTTCATGGGCTACAGGCTGACGCTGCCCTTTGACTGGACTCTTTTCGGCTACACTCTGGTGGAAAAGGGAACCTTCATCAATCCCGTGCCGATGCTGATCATGCTCTCCTGCGTTCTTTGCGCCTGGGTCTACCTTGAGCACCGCGTCGGCGGGCGCGAGCTTTTCGCCGTGGGCGGCAACGAGGAGGCCGCGAGGTTCAGCGGGCTTCCAGTGGAGCGGATCAAGCTGCGCGTCTATGCCCTGTCAGGGCTCATGGGCGGGATTGCGGGCTTTGTCTCGGCCGGGCACTACGGGTCCGCGAACACGGCCACGGGCCTGGGCTACGAGCTCAACGTGATCGCTGCGGCGGTCGTGGGCGGGGCGAGCATGACTGGCGGCCGCGGCTCTGCTTTTGGCGCCATGCTGGGCGCGCTCGTCATCAAGCTGATCGAGAACGGAATTGACGTGATCCAGGTCGTCAACCTTGGTTTTCTCAAGCTCCGCGTGAGCCAGGAGTATGGCAAGATCATCATCGGCGCCGCAATCATTGTGGCGGTGAGCGTGGACCGGCTGAGCATGTATTTGAGGCAGCGCCAAAGGCGGCCGGAACTGGAACCAAAACCTGAAAACCAACCGTAAAACAGGGGGATGAAAATGAATGTGAACCTGCTTCGCGCGAAATGGGCCATGGCTGGCGTCTGCGCAGGACTCACCGCCTTGCTTGCCGGGTGCGGCAAGGCCCCCGATGCGCAGACGGCCGAGATGAAAATGCCCGAGAAATCCGCAATCCGCAAAAAAATCATTCTGGGCCTCGTTGCCAAGAGCCAGTCTAATCCTGTGTTCCAGACGGCCTACACGGGCGCAAAAGACGCGGCTCGCGAACTGGGGCCCAAGTACAATGTCGAAATCGAAATCCGCTGGGCCACGCCGCCGGACGAGGATGCGGCCAGGCAGGCCGACATGGTTCGCGAACTGGCGGTTTCGCGAGCGGACGGAATAATGGTCTCATGCTCGGACGCCAATGTTCTCGGCCCGGCGATCAACGAGGCCGTGGAGCGGGGCACTCACGTGATGTGCTTCGATTCCGACGCCCCGCAATCCAAACGCTTCGCCTTCTATGGAACGGACGACGTAACCTGCGGGCAAATGCTGGCCGAGGAAATGGCCAGGCTCATGAACAAAAAGGGCGTCGTGGCCATCCTGTCCGGCAACCAGACCGCGCCGAACCTCCAGAAGCGCGTTGACGGCGTGCGCGGGAAGCTGGCCGATTACGGAGACATGAAGCTCCTGGAGCCGGAAGGCGTGTTCTATTGTGACGAAACGCCCGAGGCCGCCTCCGAAAAGGTCAACCGCATACAGACAACACGGCCGGGAATCCAGGGCTGGATCATGGTCGGCGGCTGGCCGCTGTTCACCAAGAACGCCCTCAAGTGGGACCCGGGCTCGGTCAAGGTGGTGTCCGTTGACGCGCTGCCGGCGGAGCTGAGCTATGTCAAGACCGGCCATGTCCAGGCGCTGTTTGCACAGGACTGCTACGGCTGGGGCTACCGCTCCACGCAGATTCTGCTCGAAAAGATATTGAACAACACCGCGCCCGCGGAAGTGCGGGTCATTGACCCGCTCACCAGGGTCACAATCGAGAACGCGGATGAATGGAGCCGGAACTGGACAAAATGGCTCGGGGCAAAATGACCTTGTGAACGCGGATGACGACCGTCCTTTTCTGCGTTTCGCAGGCGTCAGAAAGCGCTTCGGCGGCGCGCAGGCCCTGGCCGGGGTGTCGCTGGATGTGCGCCGCGGCGAATGCCACGCGCTGATCGGGGAGAACGGGGCGGGCAAGTCCACGCTGGGCAAGATTCTGGCGGGCATTCATGTTCCCGACGCGGGCCGCATCGAAATCGAGGGGCGCGCGCGCGCGTTCCGCTCGCCGCGCGATGCCGCCAAGGCCGGCGTTGCCATGGTGCACCAGGAGCTCGCGTTCTGCCCGGATTTGTCCGTGGCCGAGAATCTTTCGCTGGGCCGCATCCCGGGGCGCGCCGGATTCATCAGCCGCCGGGCAATGAATGACCGGGCTGTGGAACTGCTCGGGCGCGTTGGCCTGGATATGGACGTGTCGCGGCCGGTCCGGTCTCTGTCCACCGCGCAGGAGCAAATGGTTCAGATCGCGGCCGCCCTGGGCGCCGGCGCGCGGATTCTTGTTTTCGACGAGCCCACAAGCTCGCTCTCGCAGGCGGACGCCGAACGCCTGTTTTCACTGATTGCCGGGCTCAAGGCCCAGGGAGTCACCCTGATTTACGTTTCCCACCGGATGGAGGAAATCTTCAGGCTGTGCGACCGGATAAGCGTGCTGCGCGACGGGCATTATGTCGGCACATTGGAAAGGCAGGATGCCACTGACGAGAAGCTGATTCAAATGATGATCGGCAGGCCGGTGGAAAAAAGCGGGCGCGTGCCCGGCGCGATGCGCGAAGGCCCGCCACGCCTCATGGTGGAAGGATTGCGGTCCCCGGGCCGGTTCCGGGATGTCGCGCTGAGCGTGAGCCCCGGCGAAATCCTCGGGATCGCCGGACTGGTCGGGGCCGGCCGGAGCGAAGTCGCCCGCGCCATTTTCGGGCTCGACGGCGAGGCGTCCGGCAGCATCGCCATTGACGGCGTTCCGCTTCCAATCGGGTCGGTGCGAAACGCCATGCGTTCGGGCATCGGGCTGGTTCCGGAAGACCGCAAGCGCGAAGGCCTGGTGCTGCCGCTTTCGTGCCTGTTCAATTTCTCGCTGCCGAACCTGGACCGTCTCAGCGCAAAAGGCTTTATGCGCCACCGCCGGGAGCGGCGCGATGCGGAGTCGTTTTTCGAGCGGCTGCGGGTGAAAACGGCCGGGCTCGACGCGCCGGCAATGAGCTTGAGCGGCGGCAATCAGCAGAAGATAGTCATTGCGAAGTGGCTGGCGCGCGAGCTGAAGGCGCTGATTCTCGACGAGCCGACCCGCGGAGTGGATGTGGGCGCCAAGCAGGCGATACACGACCTCGTCATTGACCTGGCAGGGCAGGGGCTGGCCGTTATCCTGATCTCATCCGAGCTCCCGGAACT
>JAAZAB010000325.1 GCA_012514555.1 Lentisphaerota bacterium | reverse complement strand
GTCATTTCGTAATCTCCGTATTGGACGTTGGACCCAATTGTGAAGGCTAACTCTGGGGATGAGCGGCGTCCAGCGACGTCAGCAAAGAAGAAGAAGAAATGAAGCCGCGCATTTTATTCAAATTTTACCGACTCCCCCGATAGCTGAGTTGCCGAGGGATAGCGTCAAGGTGCAGAGATGAAACGTTTCCGGATGATGGTGGCTGCTTCGGCGCTGCTTGTGTGCGATGTTTCCTGGGCTCAGGCGGGTGACGGGCCTTTGGGCTGGATATCCGGAGACTGGTATCTGACGGTGGGTGCGACGGGGCTCGTCGCTCCTGATTTTGAAGGCGGAAAGAAATACATGTTCAGCGCCCAGCCGATCATTTCGCTGGGCAAGGCGGGCAAGGAAGCTCGTTTCGTTTCTCGCAACGACAACATCTCGCTCAGCCTTTATGACAACGGCAATATTCGCACCGGCCTGACCGGCAAGATCCTGTTTGGGCGCGACGGAGATGACGCCGATGCCCTGAGGCATCTCGATCCGGTTCGCTCGGGTGGCGAGATTGGCGGTTTCGCCGAGATTTATCCGTCCGACTGGCTGCGGCTGCGAGGTGAAGTGAGGCACGGCATCCGGTCGCACCACGGCATCGTGGCAGATCTGGCAGCCGATGCGTTCTATGACCTCGCGCCCGGCGTGAGGATTTCCGGAGGACCTCGGGCATCCTTTGCCTCCTCGGATTATTTCGAGGCGTTCTATGGCGTCAACGCCACCGAGTCCGCAGCTTCCGGCCTGAGTGAATATCATCCCGACGGTGGAGTGAAATCCATCGGCCTTGGCGGCGCTGTCACCTGGAAGACGACAGACCGGGTGACGACAAGCCTGTTCGGCGAATATGCGCGCCTGAAAGGACCGGCAGCGAAATCCAGTCTGGTGCGGGAGCGCGGTTCGCCTGATCAGTTCACCATCGGCGTTTCTGCCAGCTATCGCTTTGATTTTACGATACCGTGAGCGAGACGCTTTATTCCTGCCGCTCTTTCCTCTAGAAGCGCGCCATGACAGGTTTCCCGCGCGCCATTGCGATACGAATTACCGGCCCGGTGCTCCGGATGGCCTGACGGCCGTGGGAGCTGCCGGGATTTTTCGTGCGGGAGCCCTCGCGCTTTTTCCGAAACATGATAGGTGAACGCCGGGCGCTTGCGCCGGCAACGCATATGGCAGACCGATGACCGATACCGCCGAGACGATCGACTATTCCACGACGCTCTATCTGCCGCGGACGGATTTCCCGATGCGCGCGGGTCTACCGGAAAAGGAGCCACTGCTGGTCAAGCGCTGGCAGGAGATGGACCTTTACAAGCGCTTGAGGGAAACGTCCGCAGGCCGGCCGCGCTACGTGTTGCATGACGGTCCGCCCTACGCCAACGGCAACATCCATATCGGCCACGCGCTGAACAAGATCCTGAAGGACGTTATCACCCGCTCCTTCCAGATGCGCGGCTATGATTCCAACTACGTTCCGGGCTGGGACTGCCACGGCCTCCGGATCGAATGGAAGATCGAGGAAGAGAACTACCGTTCCAGGGGCAAGACGAAGCCGGATCTTTC
>JAAZAB010000324.1 GCA_012514555.1 Lentisphaerota bacterium | reverse complement strand
TGAGCCGAATCAGGTCCCGCAGCTCTTGAACCGCGCGCTGCTGGACGCCACCGTGGCAAGGGGAACAGCCGCGCCCGCGGCACATACGAACACCTTGAGCGCGTATGTCAACGCCTACTACGGAAAGCTTAACACCACTTACGCTTACTGCTACTACGTCAACAGCGACACCTACGGCTACCTAGCCGCCGCTTACAGTTTTGCCGACTACGCCTGCCTCTACGCCTATTACGCATACCTGTACGATGCGACATACGGCACCGACTGCGGTTTCGCCAGCTATGCCTGCCAGTACGCGTACTACGCGAACCTGTACGCCTCTTATGCTTATGCGTATGAAACCGGCGACGCCTATTCGTACTATGGCGCCCTCTACGAATACAACGCCTACTTCTATTCGTATCTCGTGGCAACAGGCCAGAGGTGAAGAGAAGCGCCGGGCCGGATCACAAAAGGATCATGCAACTGCTTTTGTTGCAGGATGATTTTGGGAAACAAAATGCCCATACACGAGTACCAATGCGGGAAATGCGGCCGGACTTTTGAAGTGCTCCTGCGCTCGCGCGCGGACAGCCCGAAACAATGTCCGAAGTGCGGTGCCCCGGGGCCGGAGAAGATATTCTCGGTGTTCTCCGCAACCGCGGCCAAAAAGGAGGCGCCCTGCGCCTCCGGCGCGTGCGCGCCGCACAAGTGCGCGGGCGGCGCCTGCCCGTTCGGCTAGTCATGACCGGGAAAAACACTGTTATTGACGCCCACGCGCACGCTTTCCCCGACGCCCTGGCGCCAAAGGCCATAGCCCGGCTTTCAAGTCATTACGGCCATTCCTTTGCCCTCGACGGGACCATAGCTTCGCTCCGGGCCTCCATGCGCAAGGCCGGCATAACGCATACCGTCATACTGCCGGTCGGCACCAGGCCTGACCAGACTCCGAGCATCAACAGGTTCGCCGCCGGCCTTGCCGAATCCCCGGACCTTATCCCCTTCGGCACGGCAACGCCCGCACGAAGCAACTTCAAAGACGACATCGCCCGTCTCAGGGATGCGGGCATTCGCGGCGTCAAATTCCACGCCGATTACCAGGGCTTCAACGTGGACGAGGCGCGCCTCTTTCCCCTGTACGAGGCCATTGCCGGGGCCGGCTTGATAGCTTTCTTTCACTCCGGCGGCAGCCTGAACGTCACCGCGCCGCCGAGGTGCACCCCGGATAGGCTCGCGCGCGTCATGGGCCGCGTTCCAGAGCTTCGAATCGTGGCCGCCCACCTTGGCGGCTGGCGGATGTGGGACTCCGTGGAACAGCACCTGATCGGCCGCCCGCTCTGGCTGGACACCTCATTCTGCATGGACTATATGCCGCCGGATCGCATGATGCGCATGGCCAGGGCGCACGGTATGGACCGCGTCCTGTTCGGAACCGATTCGCCGTGGAACGGCCAGGGCGCCGACCTGGAACGAATCAGGAGCCTGCCCTGGACGGCGGACGAACTCGAGCGTCTGCTCTGCCGCAACGCGTCCGCCCTGTTCATGCCTCGGCCCACGAGCTGAAAACGCATGAGCCGCGCCCGGCGTCAATCGAGAGCATCCTCGCCAAGGCTCAGCCCCGGGCAGGCGTCCGCGTCATTCCATCCGGCCCGCCCGCCGCCCGCGCCGGCAAGCGCGGCAACCATTGCGGCATTGTCCGCGCAATACTCCGGCCTGGCCAGCAGCAGGCGGCACCCCAGCGCCTGCGCCAGCTCCGCGAGCCTCGAGCGCAGCCGGCGGTTCAGCGACACGCCTCCCGACACCACGATCGCCCGGAGATTCTCGCGCCGCACCGCTGCCGCAACCCCGCGCGCCAGGGCGTCCACTATCGCCTCCTGGTAAGACGCCGCAACGTCGGCCAGCCGTTCAGGCCGGCCCGACACCGGGTCAGCCTTGAGGTAATTCAGCAGCGACGTCTTGAGCCCGCTGAAGCTGAAGTCAAGGGGGCCAAGGCCGGTCTCCGGGCCGCGCCGGTCCGGCCTCGGCCCGCGGGGAAACGCCACGGCGCCGGCGTTCCCACCCGCTGACGCGCGGTCAATCGCGGGCCCGCCCGGGTATCCAAGGCCCAGCAGCGCCGCGCCCTTGTCAAAAGCCTCGCCTGCCGCATCGTCGCGCGTCCAGCCCAGCAGCCGGTATTTACCCAGCCCTTCAACGCGCAGCAGGCAGGTGTGCCCGCCCGACACGATAAGGGCCAGGGCTGGGCAGACCGACTCCAGCCCCGGCGCGGAGGGATCCAGGAATGCGGAATAGAGGTGCGCCTCAAGGTGGTTGATTGCCACGATAGGCCGGGCGAGGCGCAGCGCCAGGCCCTTGGCGGCCGACAGCCCGATCAGTAGCGAGGTCGCCAGGCCCGGCCCGTAAGTCACCGCCACCGCGTCCAGCTCACCCCAGCCCAGGCCCGAAGCCAGCAGCGCCTCTTCCAGGACCCCGGGCAGATGCTCCAGGTGATGGCGCGACGCTATTTCCGGGACCACCCCGCCATAGGGCCGGTGCGCGGCCACCTGGCTGTAAACAACGCTCGAAAGAACTTCGCGGCCGCGCGTCACGGCGGCCGCGGTCTCGTCGCACGATGTCTCGATCCCCAGAATAATCATCGCCCGGCACGCGGCCTCCGTCATCAGGGCTGCGCGATGCCGCCGCCGGACGCGTAGTATTCGCCCGTGGCCTGCGCCTGGAACAGGCGCACGCCCTTTATGATGTCCACCGCGCGCGCAAGCTGCGTGTCCATAACATCATCGAGGTTCAGCCCCTCCGTCTCATCCTGCTCGACGGACTCGTTCAGCTCGCCAAGCTCTTCCCGCGACGCCTTGAGCAGAACCTTGTGCCACGTCTCGACCGACATCGGGACAATCACGTCCGGCGTTATCCCGATCTCATGAATGCAGCGGTCCGAGGGCGTGTAATACTTGGCCGTCGTGAGCCGGATCGCCGAGCCGTCGCCAAGTGGAAGAACGCTCTGCACCGAGCCCTTGCCGAACGTCTTCTCGCCGACCAGCACGGCACGCCTGTGATCCTGCATCGCGCCGGCAACGATCTCGGAGGCGCTCGCGCTGCCGCCGTTCACAAGCACGACCATGTTCAAGTCCGTGTAGTGCCTGCGCCCCTTCGACTTGAACAGGTATGGGGGGCCCTTTCTCTGCTTGGTTGACACCACGACCTCGCCGCTCTTCAGGAACTTTTCGCTCACTTGCACGGCCGCCGTCAGCAGACCGCCGGGGTTGCTCCTCATGTCCAGGATCAGCGAGTCCATGCCCTGCTCGCTCAACTCATCCAGCGCCTTCTGCAGCGCGTCCGCCGTCGGTTCGTTGAAGCCCGTCAGGCGCACGTAGCCGATGCCATCCTCAAGTATCCGGGCGCCCTTCACATCCTTGACCTTGATGATCGCGCGCGTAAGCTCTACGTCCTTGATTAGGTGCGGCTTCATCCTGACAATCTTTATCTTGACCCGCGTTCCGGGCTCCCCGCGCATCCTCCGCACCGCCTCCTGCAAATCCATCCCCTCGGTAGGGGTCCCGTCTATCTCAACGATCTTGTCGCCCGAAAGTATCCCGGCTTTGAACGCCGGCGTGTCCTCCATCGGCGCTATCACCGTCAGCACGTTATCTCGCATCCCGATCTGAATGCCAAGGCCTCCGAACTCGCCGGCCGTGTCTTCCTGCATGTCCTTGTACATGTCGGGCTCCATGAACTGGCTGTGCGGGTCCAGCGATTGCAGCATGCCCTTCAACGCGCCGTTCAGAAGCGCGTCATACCCGATCTTGTCCTCGTCAACGTAGTTGTCGCGAATCAGCCGTATGACGTCGTTCAGCGTCTGCGTTTTCTGAAACGCGACCTCCGCGCTCCTGCTCCTCGAATCCTCGTCCTCCTGCGCCATTTTCGCGCCCACAACGAGGTTCCAGCTCAGCAGGGAAATCAGCGCCAGCCAGACCACCCCACGCCCCAGCACTCTTACCGACATCGGTTTTCTCCTGAATTATTAGGCTGCCGGATATAGAGACCGGCCAAAACAAGGTAGCATAGAGGCCGGGCCCGCGTTTGGCAAATGGATTCGAGGCCACAAAAACACGCGCTTAAAACGCGTTGACCTGCGCCTCGCGCCGTGTTAAGTTTCTCCCCGCATTCCGGATATTCTGCATCTGTCGGGGCGTAGCGCAGACTGGTAGCGCGTTTGCTTG
>JAAZAB010000323.1 GCA_012514555.1 Lentisphaerota bacterium | reverse complement strand
TCCTCATAAAACGGCGGCCGGGACGGCCGCGCTCCCAGGAGGCTGTGAAATCGCGCCACGCCGTGGCGCGCTACAGAAGAGGCAAGCGCGTTCCCTCCGGAGAACAGATTGTCTGTCCCCATGGCTTGTCCCCATGGCTCTTTGGGGCGGCTACCTGAGTAGTTACGCTGAATGCAATTGGAGCTTGCCCGGCCCGGTTCGCCCGCGTAGCATCCGTCCGGCCTGAATGCAGCGGTGACTGCAAAATCCGGGCCGAATACCCGAGCTTTCGCCAGCGGCTTTCGACGGCGGGCGGCGCCTCCCGGCTCGAGGACGTATGATGAAGACTCACACACGCAGGCATACAATCCCATTTGTCTGGCCGTGCAAGCCCTTTCACATTGTGCTTGTCGAGCCCGAGATTCCGCCGAACACCGGCAACATTGCGCGACTGTGCGCGGCCACGGGGACGATCCTGCACCTGGTCGAGCCGCTGGGGTTCCGGCTGACGGACGTCGCGCTGCGGCGCGCCGGGCTGGATTACTGGGAGGCAGTAGACATCCGGCGCCACGGCAGCTGGGCGGAATACCTTCGGCAGGCGCCTGAATGCCGGCGGCATTTCTTCAGCACGCGGGGTTCGCGCTCGCTGTTCGATGCGCGGATCGAGCCTGGAGATGCCCTCGTATTCGGCAGTGAAAGCCGGGGGCTGCCGGACGCCGTGCTGGACGGTCATCCCGGGGCCGTTGTGGGCATTCCGATGAAGGGCGGCAGCGTGCGCTCGCTCAATCTCGCCACTGCAGCCGGCATCGCGCTGTACGAAGCGCTCCGCCAGTCACGCGCCGGGCCCGGCGCCGAAGAAAGCCCGGCGGCCGGCGACTAATGCCCGGCTTCGCATATCCCGGCATATTCGCCGGCCGAAAGCAATTTATTGAACTCGCCGCCCCCGGCGTCGGGAGTGATGCGAAGCATCCAGCCTTCGCCGTAAGGGTCCGAGTTAACGGCCTCCGGCTTTTCGGACAGCGCCGGGTTCACCTCGGCGACAACGCCGGAAACCGGCGCGTAGATATCGGACGCGGCCTTGATGGATTCGACAACCGCGACCTCTTCGCCGGCATTCACATGCCTGCCTATCTCGGGCAGGTCCACGTAGGTCACATCCGAAAGCTGGTGCTGGGCAAAGTCCGATATGCCCACTTCCACGTATGCCCCGGCGTCGCGGGCCCACTCGTGAGACTTGGTGTATCTGAGATCTTCCGGAATATTCATGGCAAATCCTCCCGCGAACAATTCACCGCCGCGCGCGACCTGATGCCGAGGCACAGACTGCCCGGCCAATGCGAACAGGCTGCTTTATAAGTCCCGCGGCGAAAGTATGCAACACTAAATCCGGGCTAAATCCGCCGGGCGCGGCAATTGCCCAAGGGCTGCGCCATGAGCGGCGGCGGAGTCCAGCCGCTCTCCGGGAAAAGCGGCAACACGTTCGGAAATCTGAGCCCGGGCCAAGCGCAGTTCATTTCCACGGCTTCCCTGGCGAAGCCCCATGCAAATTGCCGCGCGCTTCACAATATTGCCTTGATTGCTCCCGCGCCTTTTGATAAATGGAAGGGATGATATCAAGGTTAAGAACAAACGCCGGGGACGGAATTGTGCCAGGACCGTTTCGAGTTGCATCAGCGGCGTTGCTTGCCGCGTTCTGTCTGCCCGCCCATGCGCTTTTGAGCGACAATGTGTTCCGGCAAGCCGACAAGCTCATCGTTAAGCCCGAGACCTACAACCTGGTGGTCAAGGACAAGACAACCTTCAAGATTTTCCTTCAGAACAACATGGACCGCGGCATTGCCGACATCAGCCTCATCGCGGAAAGCCCGGTCTTTGATTTCACCATCAAGCCCAAGCGCATGGCCATCCAGAAGGACCAGCGCACTTATTTCGAAGTCACGATGTCGCCAAAAGCCTCGGTCAAAACCGGAAATTACTCCATAAACTTCCGGCTGGTGGGCGGGGACGACAAGCGGCTGTTCAAAATTTTCAGCCTGAACATGTCCGAATCCGAAGCGCCGGAATCGGCACAGGCGCCGAAACCGGGCGCCCCCCCAAAAAGAGGCAAGCCGGCCGAAGTCAAACCGGCCGGACCGACGGCGGCGGCCAAGCCTCCGCCCCCGGACAACCGGCCGCCCGCGCCCGCACGGGACAACCCGCCGGAGATGACCCTGTTTGCGACCGGCCGCCCCACAACGAACCGGCCGGATGTGGACGGAACGCTGGCCGACCCGGCCTGGAAACGCTCAGCGGTGGTCTCGGGCTTTTCCTCCGCTTCCGGCGGCCAGGCTGTTTACGACACCACCGCGCTGCTCACCTTCGACAGGGAGATGCTCTACCTTGGCGTACTCTGCAGCGACGAGGATGCATCGCTCCTTGGAGAATCGGACTTTGTTGAAATAATCCTCGCCAGGAAGATCCCAAATTCTCCAGCCTATTCGATAAAGGTCACCCCGGGCAATACGGCTCGCTGCAGCATATTGCACCCTGACCGGCAGGGCGGGCGCTGGATTCCATCCGGGCTCTGCTATGCCGTTTCAAAAGCCGGCCGCGCATGGAGCCTGGAACTGGCCATCCCGTTCGCCGCCGTCGGCGCCCAGTATCCGAGAGCCGCCGAAAAATGGCTGCTTCGCATAAACCGGAACAAGGCTTCGGGAAATGCGGAACAGACTTACTGGTCCGCGGACGAGCGCGGCGCGAACAGCCCGAAAGGCCTTGGCGTCATAGAGCTTGAGCCTTGAACATTCCCGCAAAGGATCCCGTGACATTCCCATATCCCGCCGACCCCCGCCTTCTTTCCCTGGCGGCGCGCTGACGCGCAATTCGGCCGGAGAAGCAGGCGTCATGCCTGGGATACAAAATATTCCCGGCAGGGGGTAAAGACATTTTCCTTGACGTGGATCGGCCGCTTTTTAGGCTTTTCCGCGCCGCGGGATTTGTGGTAGAGTTTGAAATTAAGAGCCATACTTCATGTCCACCCAGCAAAAAGATTCATATAGCGGGAAAATTGCGACGATTCTTCTCAGGCGCAAGGCCATCGACCAGGCCGGCCTGCAAAAAGCGCTGGAAGAGATTGCAAGCAGCGGCAAGCGGCTTGACGAATGCCTGATCGAAAAAAAACTGGCCACCGAGGTGGACATAACCCTGGCCATCTCCGAATACCTCGGGATGCAGCCCATAACCCTCGGCCACTTCACGCCTGACGCGCAGCTCCTGGAATCCCTTCCAAAAGAAGTCCTGCGCAAGCACCTTGCGGTTCCCCTCGCGAAGACGGGCCGCACGCTTACCGTGGCGCTTGGCGACCCCTTCAACACCGGCGCCGTGGATGAGCTCAAGGCCCTGACCGGGCTGGACATCGTCCCGGTGGTGACGTCGGAAAAAGATGTCAAAGAGCTTATCGCCAAGTTCGTAGAACAACCGTCAACGGACCTGGAAGACGTTTTCAAGGATGCGCTCGACGGAGACGACGTGGAAGTCGGGCACGAAAAGAAAGATGACATGAGCATCGACCAGATGCTCGAAAGCGCCGAGGGCGCCCCGGTCATCCGCATTGTGAACTCCATCCTGATCGAGGCGTTGCGCCGGAGGGCCAGCGACATTCACCTCGAGCCGATGGAAAAAACCTTCCGGCTGCGGTACCGAATCGACGGCGACCTTTTCGAAGTTCCAAGCCCCCCGAAGAATCTCCAGGCCGCCATCATTTCCCGCGTGAAGATCATGAGCGACATGAACATCGCCGAGCGCCGCATTCCCCAGGACGGCCGCTTCAAGATCCGCGCGCTGAACAAGGAGGTTGACTTGCGCGTCAACCTGCTTCCAACGGTGTTCGGCGAAAAAGTCGTCATGCGAATCCTGGACAAGAGCAACCTCGCCCCCAGTCTTTCCGCGCTGGGCCTGGACCAGAAATCCTTCGACTCGCTTGTTTACGCCATTCACCAGCCG
The DNA here is from genome assembly GCA_012514555.1 of Lentisphaerota bacterium. Classification (GTDB taxonomy): domain Bacteria; phylum Verrucomicrobiota; class Kiritimatiellia; order JAAZAB01; family JAAZAB01; genus JAAZAB01. The sequence continues at coordinate 34,263 of JAAZAB010000323.1, read as the reverse complement.
CACGGCATCATCCTGGTCACGGGCCCCACCGGGTCCGGCAAGACCACGACACTTTATTCCTGCCTCCAGGACATGAACACCATCGACGTGAACATCGTCACCACCGAAGACCCCGTCGAATACCAGCTGCCCGGCATCAACCAGGTCCAGATGAACGAGGACGTGGGGCTGACATTCTCCAGCGCCCTTCGCGCCATTCTCCGCCAGGACCCCGATATTGTCATGGTCGGGGAAATCCGAGACCAGGAGACCGCGGCCATTGCGGTCAAGGCGGCGCTCACCGGGCACCTTGTGTTGAGCACCCTGCACACCAATGACGCTTCGGGAGCCATAACGCGCCTGCGCGACATGGGCATCGAGGCATTCCTCCTGGCATCCTCCATCATCATGACCCAGGCCCAGCGCCTGTACAAGAAGCTCTGCCAGGCCTGCAAGAGCCCCCGCGACCTGCCGTTGGAATATTTCCGCCTGAACGGGCTGAACCCGAAAGAGTTCGAAGGCTGCCAGCTTTTTGACGCGGGCGGCTGCCCGAAATGCAACAACACGGGCTTCAAGGGCCGCGCCTCCATAATGGAAATCCTGATGGTTGACGACGACATCCGCCAGCTCGTACTCCAGAACGCCAACGCCAGCGCCATAGCCAAAAAAGCGATTGAGAACGGCATGCTCACCTTGCGCATGGTCGGCCTGCAGCGGGTGAGGGACGGCATCTCAACCATCGAGGAAATCCTGAGCGTTACCGGCGGCGGGACGGACTAGAAGCCGACCGCAGGGCATCCCTGGCGTTTTTTGGCTTGCGTTTGGCCGGCAAATGGGGTTTGTTAACCCTGAACCGCAAGAGCCTGCATTCTGGAGCAGACATTTTTATGCCCCCCGCCAACCCCAACCCCACGCAACGCATGGTTGTCCAGTCGTCCTGGGCCTTCACGCCCGCCCGGGGCGCCAAGCCGGGAAAAGCGGCTCCGCCGCCTCAAAAGGTCTTTCGCAAAGGCGAACGCATCCCCGGCGCGAAAAAAATCAAAGCCAAGGAGCTTCCCGCCTTCTCCCGCCAGCTTTCGGCGATGATCCTTGCCGGCATGCCCGTGCTTCAAACCCTCGTGGCCCTGGAAGACCAGACCAGCGACAAGAACTTCCGCTCGGTCATAGTCGGCATAAAAAACGCCCTCGAAGAAGGCTCCTCGTTTTCCGAGGGCCTGGCCCGGTACCCGCAGATATTCGACACCCTTTACCTGAACATGATCAAGGCCGGCGAACAGGGCGGACAGATCGGGGAAACAGCAGCCCGCCTGGCCGGCTTCCTCGAAGCCAGCGCGCGCCTTGTCCGGCGCGTAAAGTCGGCCATGAGCTACCCCGTGATCGTGCTGACCATCTCCATAGCCATCGCCATTGCCATGATCCTCTTCATTGTGCCGGTGTTTGCCTCCATGTTCGCGGACTTCGGCGCGGCTCTCCCGGCGCCGACCCAGTTTCTTGTCAATCTCAGCGGCTACCTCAGAACCTACGGCATTTTCATCGCAATCGGCATTGCGGCAATCATATTCTTCTTCAAAAAATGGAAGGCCACCCCGGCCGGCGGCGTGGCCTGGGCCGAGATAATCCTGAAATCGCCCGTGTTCGGGCTTATCTCGCAAAAGGTCGCGACCAGCCGCTTCGCGCGCACGTTCGCGCAGCTCCTCAAGAGCGGAGTTCCCATCCTGCGCGCCCTCGAAATCGTCGCGGGCGCAACCGGCAACAAGCTCTTCGAGAAGGTCACTCTCAACGCGCGCGGCACCGTCAGCGCGGGGAACCCCTCTCCTCGGCCCTCAAGCAGTACTCCTGCTTCCCGAAGCTCCTCGTCCACATGATGGCGGCCGGCGAAAAGACAGGCAAGATCGACGAGATGATGCAGAACATTGCGGACTTCTTCGACGACGAAGTCGATGCAATGCTCGACGGCCTGACCGCGCTTCTGGAACCACTGCTCATGGTCTTCCTCGGCGTCATCATAGGCGGCATAGTAATCAGCATGTTCCTCCCCATATTCAAGATGGGCGAGGTTGTTGGCGGCTCCAAGTAGAAACCCCTTTGCAGGGCCCTGAAAGCCGCCCAAAAACCCCTGGAAGAAAGGACGGGCTTGATGATTCTCCTTGTCACCGGAGGCGCGGGCTTCATTGGCAGCAACTTCATCCGGCACGTTCTTGCCGCCCGGCCCGGCGACCAGGTGGTCAACCTCGACGCGCTGACCTATGCGGGCAACCTGGAAAACCTGGTTGGCGTGGAAAAGGATCCGCGCTACTCGTTTGTCCGGGCCGACATCACGGACAAGGCCCAGGTGAACGCGGTGTTCAAAGCCCACAAGTTCGACGCCGTCGTTCATTTCGCCGCCGAAAGCCACGTTGACCGCAGCATCCACCTCGGCCCGGAAGCCTTCATCAGGACGAACATACTTGGAACCCAGTTCCTCGTAAGCGCGGCCCTGGAACACCGCGTCGCGCGATTCCTCCAGGTCTCGACCGACGAGGTCTACGGAAGCGTGGAAGGCGAAGGCCGCTTCACCGAGCTGACCCCCGTTCAGCCGAACAACCCCTACGCGGCCACCAAGGCCGGGTCGGACTTCATTGTCCGGGCCGCCTTCAAGGCGCACGGCCTTGACGCCGTCACAACCCGCTGCTCGAACAACTTCGGCCCCTATCAGTTCCCCGAGAAGCTCATTCCGCTCATGATCGCCAACGCCCTCGAGGACAAGCCCCTGCCCGTGTACGGCGACGGCATGCAGGTCCGCGACTGGATATTCGTCGAGGACCATTGCCGCGCGGTGGACCTTGTGCTGCGCAAGGGAAGAGCCGGCGAAGTCTACAACATCGGCGCCATGCACGACGTGCCCAACCTCGATGTCGTGAGGCTGATCCTGAGGCACCTCGGCAAGCCTGAGAGCCTCATCAAGTTCGTGAACGACCGGCCCGGGCACGACCGCCGCTACGCGATTGACGCCCGCAAGATTCGCGGCGAGCTCGGTTGGACGCCGGCTTATTCCTTCGACCAGGCCCTCAAGACCACCATCGAATGGTACCTGGCAAACCGCCAGTGGTGGGAGCGCATCCGCAGCGGCGAATATCGCAGCTACTACCAGCGCATGTACGCAAACCGCTGAAACGCCCGAATGGAAAAGACGCTCCAGACACGCCGCGCATTCGAGGGCCGCCTGCTGAAGGCGGAGGTCTCGATCCGCGCCGCCGCGGGCGACATTCACGACGCCAGGAGTCTCGCGGCCCGGGCGATGTTCACAACCCGGATCAACGGGGGCGCTCGCGCATGAACCTTTCCCGGATAAAGCGCTTCGTCACCGACGACATATGGGACATCGACCAGTCCTCCCTTCCCCGTATCAGGCGCATCGGCGTCAACGCGGCCCGCGTGCTGCACCTGGTGCTCAAGGGTTACTGGGCCAATGACTGCCCGGTCCACGCATCCGCGCTCACATACACCACGCTGATCGCCATCGTGCCCGTCCTTGCGCTTGCGCTTTCGGTACTGCGCGGGTTCGGAGCCGCGGGCCACGCGGAACAGCAGATCATGAGCTCGGTTTCGGCCATGCCCGAGCAATTCCGGGTGTTTGTCGGTGACATACTCCAGTATGTCAAGAACACCAGCTTTTCCGCGCTCGGCGGGATGGGCCTTGCCTTTCTGCTGGTCACCGTGGTGCTGGTTTTGAGCCAGGTCGAATCCTCCTTCAACCGCGTCTGGGGCGTTCAGGTGCCGCGCACGGTCCTGCGCAGGTTTTCCGAATACCTCAGCGTGCTGGTGGTGGTGCCCGTGCTGATGGTGGCGGCCACGACGCTCAACGCCACGCTTTCGAGCCAGGCGGTCATCGAGTTCATTGAAAGCCGGTACGCCGCGGCCGCGGCGTTCTACCTGCGCCTGCTCAAGCTCACCCCTTTTGTCGCGATCTGGATCGCTTTTTCGTTCCTTTACAAGTTCATGCCGAACACCCGCGTCCGCCCGGGGCCCGCGCTCATCAGCGGCGTCATCGGAGGCTCGCTCTGGATCGCGTGGCAGTGGGTCTACATTACCTTCCAGATCGGCATGAAGAACTACAACGCCATATACGCCACCTTTGCATCCGTGCTCATCTTCCTGCTCTGGCTCAACATTTCCTGGCAAATCATCCTGCTCGGCGCCGAAATAGGGTTCGGGCTCCAGAACCACTCCACTTTCGCCATGGAAATGCGCTCGCACGCCGCCAGCATGAAAGCCCGAATCTCGCTGGCCGTGACCGTTCTCGCCCATGCCTCCGGCGCCATGCTCAGCGGCGCGCAGAACTTCTGCATCCCCGCCTTCGCACGGGAGCACGGCGTCCCGGTCCGGCTCCTGAACGAGGTTGTCAACGAACTCGTCAAGACCGGGTTTCTCGCGCCAGTCTGGGACCCGGAAGGCCAGGGCAATTTCGTGCTGCTGCGCGCCCCCGACAAGGTCCGCGTTTCGGACGTCGTGGAAGCCCTGCTGACCTCCGGCGCGTCGCCCGAGAGCCTCGGGCTCAACAAGCGCCTCCGGCCCCCGGTGCTTGAAGCAGTCGCCTGCATCGAAAAGCCGTTCTTCCCCTGCCCGGATCGGACGCTGGCCGACCTTCACAACCAGGCGCCGACATGACGGAAACCGCCGCGGCCGCAGAGGGCATTTTCAGAAAAGCGCTCAACGACGAACAGTACGCGGCCGTCACTGCCCCGGACGGCCCGGTGTTCGTCCTGGCCGCCGCCGGCACCGGGAAAACGCGGACGCTCGTCTACCGCGTGGCCTATCTCGTGGAAAAGGGAATCGATCCCTCGCGAATACTCCTGCTGACCTTCACCAACCGCGCGGCCAGGGAAATGCTCGATCGCGCGGAGCGCGCCGCCGGCCGCGCGGTTTCCGGCCTCTGGGGCGGAACCTTCCACCACATGGCGAACCGCATCCTACGCCGCTATGCGCCGCTCCTCGGGTTCAAGCCCGACTACACCATCCTTGACCGCGACGACTCCGTCTCGCTCATCAGGGAAATAATCTCGAGGCTCAAGCTCAAGGACAAGCGTTTCCCGAAAGCCGAGGTCCTGATGTCCTTCCACAGCGCGGCGGCCAACGGCGGCGCCGCCCTCCGCGACTACGTTCAAGCCCGCCTCGACGGGGCCGCCGTGGACATCGAGGACGTGCTGCGCGTTTACAGCGGCTACGCGGACCGCAAGGCCGGCCTCGGCGCCATGGATTTCGACGACCTGCTGCTCAACGGGCTCCGCCTGTTCAAGGAGCACGGCGAGGTGCTCCGTCGCTTCCAGGAGCAGTTTCTCCACGTGCTCGTGGACGAATACCAGGACACCAACCCCATCCAGGCCGAATGGATAGACCTCATCGCCGCGGGGCACGGCAACCTCCTGGTGGTCGGCGATGATTTCCAGAGCATCTATTCCTGGCGCGGCGCCGACTACCGCAACATCCTGAGCTTCCCCGAGCGCTACCCGGCCGCCGCGCTGTTCAAGATTGAAACCAACTACCGCAGCACGCCCGAAATCCTCCAGATCGCCAACCGCTGCATCGCGGGAAACCCCGGCCAGTTCCAGAAGACGCTCCGCGCCGTCCGCCCGTCCGGCGCCCGCCCCTCCCTCGCGGTGCTTCGCGATGGCGAACACCAGGCCCGCTACGTGGTCGAGCAAATCGGGAACCTCCGCAGGAGCGGCGTGGCGCTGAAGGACATCGCCGTGCTCTATCGCGCCCATTTTCACGCCATGGACCTCCAGCTTGCGCTCGTGCGCGAACGCCTTCCCCACGTGGTCACATCCGGAGTCCGCTTCTTCGAGCAGGCCCACATCAAGGACGCATGCAGCCTTCTGCGCCTGCTGAACAACCCCTCGGACGAGATCGCGTTCGCCCGGTTCCTCCAGCTGTTCCCCGGGATCGGCCCTAGAACCGCGGCCAGGATTTGGGCAAAATTGAACGGCCGCGTCGAGTTGGACACGCCCGCGCGGCGCAAGCTCCTCTTCGACTGCCTGCCGCCGGCGCTCCAGGCCGAATGGCCGCCGATCCAGGACATCATGGCCGCGTATCACGACCAGAACCTCTCCGAAGACCCGGGCGAAGCCATCCACCTTTTTCTCGAAGCCTTCTACGCCGGGCACCTTGCCGAGCAATACGACGATCCGCAGCACCGCATGGACGACATCCAGGAGCTCATTTTCTTCACGTCCGACTTCGAGTCCAACGCGGACTTCCTCGGCGAAATGGCCCTGATCTCCAACCTCGACGCCGAGGCCGAAACGCTCGCCAGGGAATCGAAGGATTCCGTCCGCCTCAGCACGGTTCACCAGGCCAAGGGCCTGGAATGGAAGGCCGTCTTCGTGCTCTGGCTCGGCGACGGCCTTTTTCCCTCGTCCCGCTCGATCAGCGAGCAGGGGAACGACAGCGAGGAGCGCCGCCTTTTCTACGTCGCGGTCACCCGGGCCTGCGACCGGCTCTTCCTCTGCGCGCCCCAGGTCCGGCGCGCGGCGGACGGCTCGTGCAACTTCCTTGCCCCGTCCCGGTTCCTGACCGAGCTCCCTCAGAATCTCATGCGCACGGAGAGAATCCCGTACCTTTGAGCCGGCGGCAAAGAAAACGAAGAGAATGAACAGGCCCGACCCCGGGCCGGTCAGTCTTCGGCTTCCCGCGGCAGGGCAGCCTTCTGAACCGCGTGGCCGCGCACTCGAATTGCCTTTTCGGGACTGACCGGGCACTGTGATTCGCACGCGCCGCACCCGGCGCACACCTTCTCGTCCACCGTCGGGCAGTTGATGCCGTTTACCGTCACAGCCACTATCGCGTCGTACGGGCAATACTCGTCGCATATCATGCAGTACTGGCCCTCTGTCCATGCCAGGCAGGCGTCACGGTTCACCACGGCCAGGCCAAGGGCGGTGCGCCTCTTGGCCTCCAGCGACAGCCCGCGAATAGCGCCGGTGGGGCATACGCGCGTGCATTCCCTGCACCACTCGCTGCAATATCGTCCATCGAAGCGCAGGCGCGGCGCCAGCAGGGCGGCGAAACCGCCCTCGCCCAGGTCAGGCTCGATTATCCCGTGCGGGCAGGCCCTGAAGCAGGCGCCGCAGCGCGAGCACAATCCAAGAAAGCTGTTCCCGGGCGCCGCGCCCGGCGGCCGGACCGGCGCGGCGGAAGCCCGGCCGCGGCCGCCGAGCGCGGCCAGGGCGCCCAGCGCCACGCCGATGCCCAGAAAGCCCCTGCGGCGCAGCCCGCCGCCGGCCGGCCCGCAATCCCGGTCTGGAATCGGGCCCAGCCGTCTCCGGACCCGCGCCCCAAGCGAGCCCAGCCCATTCTGAAACGCGCCGAGCGGACAGAGGCGCTCGCACCATAAGTGCGGGAAGACGAAACCTGACACCGCGACAAGCGCGAGCCCCAGCCCGAACAAGGTCTCCGCCCAGCCGATCCGGCCTGGCCGGAAGGCGGAAAAAAAGCCGTTCCACATCGCAAGGGGATCCAGCCACAGGAACCATGGCAACCCGGCAATCGCGCCGCCCAGCGCCAGTGCGGCCAGCCAGGGCCCAAGGCATGCGCGCGGCAGGGCGGGCGCCCGGCGGCCGGGACGGAGGCGGCCGGCAAGCCACGCGACGGTCCCGGTCGGGCAAAGCCGGCGGCAGAACCAGCGACCGCGGAAAAAAGCCAGAACCAGCAGAGGAAGCCCGAGCAGAAACAGGAAGTCTGTTCCGCGTCGCGCAATCGCGGAACACACGGACAGGAATGGGCTCAGGGCCGGAATGATCCGTCCGCACTCAGCCCGCACAAGCGGGCCGAGGCAGGCGACAACCGCGGCCAGAAGCAGCGCCCCCAGGCGGACGGCAATACGGAAGCGCTCCGGTTGTTCCCTCCATGGCCGCGGTGTGGAATCGGGCGACATCATGCTTCCCGGGATCAAGCGGCGTTCACATGCTCAACCTTGATGACTGCCGGGTCGCCGCATCCGGTGCCCGCGTCATGGGCGGCTCGGATATATGGAATATCGAGCGGCTTCTTGTCAAAAAGGGTGGCCGTATAGGCGTCCGCGGCAACCTGGTCCGTGGCAAAAACAAGCTGCTCCGCGTTCTTCAGTTTGCCCGGCCCCCGGGGGCCGTTGGTCAGCATGATCCGCATGGCGTCCACGATCACCAGCGTCGGCCGGATAACGGTGCATATGTCGGCGATGCACTGGTGCAGCTCGTGCTTGTGCCAGTAGCCACGATCCTTGACCGAGCCCATCCAATTTTTCATGGCGATTGTCAGGACGGCCGAGCTGCCGTGATTCTTGGCCACCGGCATATTCACAAGGCATTCGGCGTCCAGAACATCCGCAACCACATCGGCGGATTTGAGCGAACGCCCTTTCGGGATGTCGATTTTACGGAACTCGGACTTATTCCGGGGGCAGTACATGCGCCCTCCCGCGCTCTTGACTGCCTCGCCCACCCCGCTCACCCGGAACGCGTCCACGGCGGGAGAGCAGGGATTTTCCGGGACCACCACTTCCGAAGCGCCGGCCTTCAGGCATTCCCTGATGAATTCCGCGACCAGTTCGGGCGTCGTGTTGGCCGCCTTTTCCGGCTCGCAGGCCCACGCGGCGTTGGGCTTGAGCACCACGCGCCTGCCCTGCTTGACAAACGCGGGCCAGCCGCCCATCTTTTCCATGCCGGCCCTGAGCATTGCGCCCGGGTTGCTGCCGTGAACGACCACGACTCGGGGGCCCGGCGCATCGAGGGCCGTTGCGAGGCGCGAAGACAGAACGGCCCCGACCGCCAGGAGGCCGGTATCCTTGATGAACGTTCTGCGCGTGATGGTGTTCATGATCGGAGAATGCCAATACGTCTTCACCCGCTCCGCCGTGCATCTGCCGCACTCTGACCAATCGCAAAATCCGGGTTGAATTCCCGCGGTCCGCGGGCATGCGAAGCCGCCTATCCGGGCGGCGCGTTCCCTGCGATTGCCGGCCGCCGGCAATCGCAGGGCAAAGAGATCACCGCGCGGGCGCGTTTCCACCTGCCCGGGGCGGCGTAGGAATTGCGCCCCGGCGAATGTAGACTTCCACGCGCCGGTTCTTAATGTTGCCGATTACCGGGTCGTTTGGAGCCACCGGCCGGTTGAAGCCGTAGCCGACCGGCTTCATGCGGCTGCGCGCGATGCCGTGCTTGTCGGCAAGGTAATCTACCACCGCCCTGGCGCGCCGCTCGGAGAGCTGAAGGTTGTAGTCGGCCACCGAGGTCTTCCGCTTGTCGGCGTGGCCCTCGATGCGGGCGGTCGAATTCGGATCGCGCAGGAGAACCTTGGCAATCTTGTCGAGGTCGCCGAAATAGACGGGCTTGATGACGGACTTGTCCGTGTCGAACTCGATCTCCAGAGTGAAAAGCAGCAGGTCGTCGGAAGGGTCAAGAGGGTTGGTCAAGTCCTCGATCACCTCGTGCCCGTCGGCCACACCGCCCTTGTCCGTGTCGCGGACATTCGGGTCGGTCTTGTGCGCGTAGACTTCCTGCCCGTCCGTCAGACCGTCGTAATCGGAATCCGGGTTAAGGGGGTCGGTCTTGTACTTGAGCACTTCTTCGCCGTCGAGAAGCCCGTCGCCGTCCGTGTCCGGGTTCCTTGGATCGGTCTTGAGCCGGAGTTCATCCTGGTCGGGAAGCCCGTCGCCGTCCGTGTCCGTCAGGCCGCCGTCGGCCCTGAGGCTGCGCGGGACATCCGTGCCCCACTTGTAAGTGACAAGGGCAGCCGGCATGAAATTGAATTCCGTCTTGTCGATGGTCATGACGCCGATGGCATCCGCGCGCACGGCCCACGCCGGGTTGAAATGATAGGCCACGCCCGCGCCGAAGCGGATCGTAGGGTCCGGGTTGATCCTGTTCGGGCGGTCCGCGGTGTAGTACATGAAGCCGACGCCGGCAAGAAGGAAAGGGTCTATCCGGCGGTCGGGGGCGAGAAACAGGTGCATGAGGGCGTCGACCGCGAGCCCGACGCCGACGCAGTTCTCCTCGTCCATGCCCTCCCTCGCATCCGCGCCCGAGTCGAAATTATACACGTCGTTCGAACCCAGCACAGGGGCCAGATTGAAGACCCCTTCAAAGCTCCACCTTTGCGTGTAGTCATAGCCCAGGCGCAGGTTGATGAACGCTCCCGACTTGGTGGCCTCGTCGCCCTCGAACTTGATGAGGCCCACGCCGGCGCCGGCATACCATGGCGGGTTTTCCTCGAAAGTGCTGTTTTCCAAGTCCATCTGCGCTTGCGCGGCAGTAGGCGCAAGAAAGGCGCATGCGATCACCACAAGACCGGACACAATCATCGAGAGATGCTTCATGAAAAAGGCCTCCTTGTTGAGTGAACAAAATCGGCTTTTATTCTAGGTTTGCGCCCATGGTAATCAAGAAGAAAACGCGCCGACTTTTTTCAGGCCCCACCGGTCCCGCCGGCCAGGGGCCGGGTTTTCCAGCGCCGGTGCAGCCAGAACCACTGTGCCGGGTATTCCCGGATCGTGTCTTCCAGCAGGCGCGTATAGAGCCGGGTGTATTCGGCTATGGTCGAGGCGTCCCGGTCCGGCGGGGCTTCGACGGCGTCCCTCACGATCACCAGGTGCCGGCCGTCCGGCTTTCGCACGGCAAAGACGGGAATCACGGGCGCTCCGCTGGCCGCGCTCATGAAAGCGAGCCCCGGCGTGGTGCAGGCAGGCCGGCCGAAGAAGTCCACAAATATCCCCTCGCTCCGCTTCATGTTCTGATCGAAGACGAAGCCAAGCGCCTCGCGCCCGCGCAGAACCTTGAGACAGGCGCGGGCCGACCCGTGGTGGGGCACGGTCTTCATGCCGTACCGGCGCCGGGCGCCCATCCAGAAATCGTTCAGGGCCCTCGGCTTGAGCTCCTTGGAGATGATCGTCAGGGGCACGCCCTTGAGCGTAGCGGCCATGCAGAGCAGGTCAAAGTTCCCAATGTGCGCCGTCAGGATGATCGCGCCCTTCCCTTTCCCGAGCACCTCGAAGAAATATGCGAGCCTTGGAATTTCAACGTATTTCTCGACATAGTCGCGGTCAACCAGGCCGGCGCAGAAAGACTCCAGCATATTGGCGCCGAAATGCCGGTACGACTCGGAGGCGAGGGCGCGAATGCCTGAGCGAGGAATGCCGGGAAAGCTTTCAGCGAGCGCGGACTCGACTTCCTTCCTGCGAAAGCGGACGACTTCGCCGAGGAGCGCCCCCACCATGCGCCCCGCTGCCAGGCGCCGGTCAAAAGTCATTCGGCCGAGGCGCCGGACAAGCCACTGAAGCACCCAGGTCATTTGCGCCTTTCCGAAACCGCCCGGCGGCAACCGGCGCAGGACGAGCTGAAGCGCAGCCTCACTTGGAGGCCGCGGACGGTTGTACGAACTGGAGGCCGTCCTTCCCGCGCCGGACCTCGATGTCCTTCTCCATCGCGAGGCGCCCGGACAGGATTTCCTCCGCCATGGGATCCTGGACATACCTCTCGACAGCCCGGCGCAGGTTCCGGGCCCCGCTGGCGCCGTCGAAGCCCTTCTCGATCAGGAATTCGCGGGCCTCCTGCGACAGCCCGACCTGAGCGCCCTTGGCCGCTACGCGGGCCATCACCTTGGCAAACTCCAAGTCGAGAATCCGCTCAATGCACGCCTTGTCCAGGGACCTGAACACGATGATGTCATCCAGCCGGTTCAGCAGTTCCGGCTTGAAAAGGCGCTTGGCCTCGTCCAGCGTCTTATCCCTGATCCGGGCGAAGTCAGCCGAGGCGGACGCCTGGCCGAAGCCCAGCCCCTCGGACTTGCCGGCAAGGTTGAGCCCAAGGTTGGAAGTGAGAATGACGATCGTATTGCGGAAGCTCACGCGCCTGCCGAAACTGTCCGTGAGCATCCCCTCCTCCAGGATCTGGAGCAGTATGTTCATCACGTCAGCGTGCGCCTTTTCGACCTCGTCGAACAGCACCACCGAATAGGGCTTGCGCCGGACTTTTTCCGTGAGCTGCCCGCCCTCGTCGTGTCCCACGTAGCCGGGCGGCGAGCCCACCATGCGCGAGACCATGAACTTGTCCATGTATTCCGACATATCCAGCTGAACAAGAGCGTCGGGATCATGGAATATGAACTCCGCCAGGGCTTTGGCAAGGTGGGTCTTGCCCACGCCGGTCGGGCCGAGAAATATGAACGAGCCTATCGGGCGGCGCGGGTCCTTCAGGTCGGCCCGGGACCGGCGAAGCGCCTTGGAGATCGCGGCGACCGCGTCCGACTGCCCGATGACCACGCGTTCGAGATCCTTCTCCATGCTGAGCAGGCGGGCCAGTTCGCCCTTGTCCATCCTGGCCAGGGGCACCCCGGTCCACTTGGAGACCACCTCCATGATCTCGGGCTCGCGCACGCAGACGGCCTTCTTGTCCTGGGTCTTGCGCCACCTGGCCGTCATCTTTTCAAGCTTTTCCTTTTCGCCGCGCTCCTCGTCGCGCCACCTGGCGGCCTCCTCAAACTGCTGGGCCCGGATGGCCTCGTCCTTGCTTTTTTTGAAGTCGGCGATTTTCTTTTCAACCTTCTTCAGGTTGGGCGGCCTGGTCATTATCCCGATGCGCACGGCCGCCCCTGCCTCGTCAAGGACGTCGATGGCCTTGTCGGGCAGGAACCGGCCGGTGATATAGCGATCGGCCAGCCGGACGGCAGCCACGAGCGCCTCGTCAAGGAACTTGAGCTTGTGGTGCTCCTCGAACTTGGGCCGGAGCCCCTTGAGAATTTCGATGGTCTCATCCGCGGTCGGCTCGTCCACGAGCACGACCTGGAAGCGCCGCTCGAGAGCCGCGTCCTTTTCGATGTGCTTCCGGTACTCGGTCATGGTCGTGGCGCCGACGCACTGCAGCTCCGCCCGGGACAGCGCGGGCTTGATGATGTTCGCGGCGTCCATGGCGCCCTCGGCCGAGCCGGCGCCCACGATGGTGTGCAGCTCGTCAAGGAACAGGATCACGTTTTTCACCCGGCGGACCTCGTCCATCACCTGCTTGATCCGCTCCTCGAACTGGCCCCGGTACTTGGTTCCGGCGACCATGAGCGCCATGTCCAGCGCGATGACGTTCTTGCCGCGGAGCAGCTCCGGAACCTCCCCGTCCGCGATGAACTGGGCAAGCCCCTCGACGATCGCCGTCTTGCCCACCCCGGCCTCGCCGATGAGAACGGGGTTGTTCTTGGTCCGGCGGCACAGAATCTGTATGACCCGCCTTATCTCGTCCGCGCGGCCGATGACGGGGTCGAGCCCTTTCTTCAGGGCCATCTCCGTCAAATTCCGGCCAAAGGCGTTCAGGGCCGGGGTCTTCGAGGAATCCTGCTGCCTGGCGCCGGGCTTGCCTTCCGCCTGGGCCGCTTCATCTTGTGGCTCGAAGTTGGGATCCAGCTCCTTCAGCACCTCAATGCGGGCGCGTTCGAGGTCAACGTTCAAATTCTTGAGCACGCGCGCCGCAGCGCCCTCTTCCTCGCGCAGGAGCCCGAGCAGAATATGCTCGGTGCCGACGTAGCTATGGCTAAGCGACTTTGCTTCGCCGGCGGCCAGGGCTAGCACTTTCTTCGCCCGCGGCGTCATCGGCAGGCTGCCCACAGTCTTGGTTTCCGGTCCCTGCCCGACCGCCTTCTCAACCTCGATCCGGAGGGTTTCGAGGTCCACGCCCATGCGCTCAAGCACGTTGACGGCCACGCCCTCGCCCAGGGCGATCAGCCCGAGCAGGATGTGTTCGGTGCCCACGTATGAATGGTTGAAGCGCTCGGCTTCCTTGCGCGCAAGCTGAAGCACCTGCTGCGCGCGGGGGGTGAACTCGCTCATTAGTCGTTATCTCCGTTTTTTTCCCGTTTCCCGTCCCGGCAAAGAGTTCCGCGGCCTATTTCCCGCCCCGGCCGGACCGTATCGCAGCCAGGCGCTCGCGAACTGTCCGGGCCCGGGCGAAATCCCTTTTATCCGATCCCATGGCCTTGCCCCCGGCTTTCTGGAGGTGGCCCGGCTGCACCGAAAGGAAAAGCGCGTTCACATCGGCAACCTTCCAGTCGCCCAGCAGCTCCATTTCAACGCCAAGCCGCAGCGCGGAGAGCATGTCGAGGGTCTCCTTCGAGCTCAGCATGTACGCATGCATGAGAATGCCGTAAGCCCGGCCGATGTGGTTCCGCAGCGACGCCTCTTTCTGCTGCATCATCCGGGCGCGGGCGTTCGCCTCGTGTTCCCCAACCTCGGTTACGATCTGCGCCAGGCGCGAGATCAGGGTTTCCTCCTTCTCTCCCAGCGTGGTCTGGTTCGAAAGCTGGAACATGTTGCCGGCCGCCTCGGTCCCCTCGCCCCACAGGCCCCGCACGGCCAGCCCGATCTTCCCGATGCCCTTGATAACCGGTCCGATCTCGTTCATGAGGACCAGGCCCGGCAGGTGCATCATGACGCTGGCGCGGATGCCGGTCCCGACGTTGGTCGGGCAGGCCGTCAGGTAACCGAGCCGGGGCGAAAAAGCGTAGGTCACGCTCCGCTCGATCTCCGTGTCCAGCGCGTCGACCGTCCGCCACAGCCCCTCGAGATCGAGGCCGGGGCGCATCGCCTGGATCCGCAGGTGGTCCTCCTCGTTGACCATGACGCTGATCGACTCGTCCCGGCGGAACACCACGCCGCTGCCGGCGTTTTTCTCCGCGAGCTCGCGGCTGATGATGTGGCGCTCCACGAGAACCTCGCGGTCCACGCGCGTCAGCGAGGGCATCTCGGCAACAAGGTGCGAGTTCAGCGCGGGAAGACCGGCCAGCAGGGCCGTCATCTCGTTCCAGACCCGGAGGCTTTCCTCCTCGCCCGCCCAGCCGGGAAAAGGGCGGCGGTCAATGTTGCGCGCAAGCCGGACGCGGCTGCTTACAACCGCCCCGGCGCCGCCGGAAACATCCAGCCATGCGCCCGGCTGCCTGACCAGGTCATCGATCGCTTTCATGTCTTCGGCCGGGTCGGCTGCGGCCCGGCCCCGCCGCACGACAGCCGGATCAGGTCGCGGACCCGTGCCGCCTCCTCGTAGTTTTCAGCGGCAACGGCCGCCGCCAGGGCCTTGCGCAGCCCGGCCTGCTCGGCCTGCTTCCTGCAGGAGCCATCCGCGCGCACGGGAACCTTGCCGACATGCTGCGTCCCGCGGTGCATGCTCTCGAGCATCAGCTCCAGCTCCCCGGCAAACGAATCGTAGCAGACGGGACAGCCCAGCCGCGAGGTCTTCCTGAAATCAGAAAGCCGCATCTGGCAATGCTGGCAGGTCCGGTCCGGCGCGGGCGCGGGCGGCTTGCCCGGCGCCGGCTTCTGGAGGCCCACGCCCAGCAGTATGTCGGTCAGCGCGGCCGGGTTCCCGACGTCCAGCCCGCTCTTTACCGCGCACGCCTCGCAGAGGTGCAGCTTTTTGACCTTGCCGTCAACCACCTGGGTGACGTGGACCAGGGCCTCCTGATCGCGGCACATCTCGCACTTCATCCTGCCTTCCCCCCGCGCGCGTATATTGGCGCGCCCGTTGAGCCGGCGTATTCGTGGAACCGTGCGCCGAGCGCCCTCGACCGGGGGCCCGGCTTCCCTGACCCGATAACGCGGCGGTCGATATCCACAACGCTTATGATCTCCGCGGCGGTGCCGGTGAGAAACACCTCGTCGGCCGTGTATAGGTCGTAGCGGGTGAGCACCTCCTCGGCCACGTCCATCCCGATCTCCCGGGCCAGGCACATTACCGTGTTGCGGGTAACCCCCTCGAGGGCGCCCGCGGAAATGGGAGGCGTTCGGAGCCTGTTCCCGGTCACAATGAAGATGTTGTCGCCCGTGGCCTCCGCCACAAACCCCTGCTGGTTGAGCATCACGACCTCGTACACGCCGGCGTTGATCGCCTCGATCTTGGCCAGTATGTTGTTGAGGTAGTTGAGGCTCTTGATGTTCGGGCTGAGGGCCTCGGTGTGATTCCGCAGCGTTCCGGAAGTCACCATGCGCATGCCTCGCTCGTACAGCTCCTTGGGATAAAGCTGGATTTTCGAGGCTATTATGATTATCCCCGGCTTCTTGCACGTGTACGGGTTCAGGCCCAGATTTCCCACTCCGCGCGTGACCACCAGGCGGATGTAACCGTCGCGCATCCTGTTCGCGCGGCAGGTTGCCAGCAGCGCACTGCACATGGCCGCATGGGTCATCGGAATTTCAAGGTCAATGGCCTTGGCCGAGCGGAACAGGCGGTCTATGTGCTCCTCAAGCTTGAACACCCTTCCGTTGTAGGCCCGGATTCCCTCGAACACGCCGTCGCCGTAGAGAAGACCATGGTCGAAGACCGACACCATGGCCTTTTTTTCCGGGACAAGTTTGCCATCCAGATATATTTTCAAGGCTGCCCCTCCCTTCATTTCCTGCAAATCCGTCAAGCCAGCGCGCCGGCCTGTGACCGGTTCGGCCTCCTGCTATTACCCGTTTGAAAGGCGAAAATCAACACGAAAAAGGGGATAATCTTCCTTCCGCAAGATCAAAGGCGCGGTCGCAAAGCCGCGTGATCGCGGCATTGTGGGTCACCATGACAAGCGTCTTCCCGTTCTCGTGAACCAGCGCCATGAGCCGGTCGAGCACCTGGCGGCCGGTGGCCGCGTCCAGGTTGCCCGTTGGCTCGTCCGCAAGCACAATTTCCGGATCGTTCATGAGCGCGCGCGCCAGCGCGGCCCGCTGCTGCTCGCCCCCCGACAGCTCACCGGGCAGATGCCCGGCGCGTTCAGCCAGGCCCACGGCTTCCAGCAGGCGCCGCGCCCGCTCCCGCGCGCCGGCATACACGACCCCGCGCCATGCGGCGCGGAGCCGCTCGCGCCAGGCCGACATTCCGTCCCAGGCCGAGTTCATGCTTGGGAGCATTACGTTCTCGATCACATCAAGCTCGGGCAGAAGATGATATGCCTGGAAAACGAAACCTATCTTCCGCGCCCGGATTGCGTTGCGTCTCCCTGTGGACATGCCGTACAAATCCTGCCCCCTGTAGAACACGCTGCCCCCGCTCGGCCGGTCCAGGCCGCCGAGGATGTGCAGAAGCGTGGTCTTGCCCGCTCCGCTCACTCCCATGATGGAGACCGTTTCTCCGGCGCGCACGTCGAAATCAAGATCGCGGAGAATCCCGAGGCGCGCGTCGCCCATCGTGTAGCTCTTGGCGAGCCCCCGCGCAGACAGGAGCGCTCCGCCCGCCGCTGAAGTTGCACCCGTCTCATTCATAGCGAAGGGCCCTTGAAGGATCGAGCCGCGCAGCGCGATAGGCCGGCAGCAAACCGGAGAGCGTGCACATCAGGATCGATAGACAAGCTATGACAAGGATGTCGCCGGGCGAGGTCCGGGCCGGCAGCTCGCTGAGGTGGTACAGGCTCGCCGGCAGAATCTCCATGTTCAGGACCCGGGCCATCCACTGCATGATCTCGTTGCGAAAGCGCAACACGAGCAGGCCAAAGCCGATCCCCAGCCCGGTGCCTGCCGTTCCGAGCACCCACCCCTGCCAGAGAAACACGCCCATGACGCTTGCCGAGGAAAAGCCAAGCGCCTTCAGCAGCCCGATCTCGCGGGTTTTCTGAAACACGGTAATTATAAGCGAATTCGTGATTCCGAACGAGGCGACCAGGACGATGAAAATGAGGATGAAGAACATCAGGTTCTTCTCCACCTTGAGCGCGTCGAAAAGCTGCACGTTCTGCTCCATCCAGGTTCGTACTGTGTAATCGGGGGAATCCCGGTCCAACAGGTCCGAGATGCGCCCTGCCGTTTCAAACGCGCGCAGCGGGTTCACGGTCATGACCCGCATCGCCATGGCGTTCCTGTCAACCTTGAACAGCTCGGAGGCCGTTTCCATGGGAACCAGGATGAACCCGAGATCGAACTCCCACATGCCCATCTCGAATATTCCCGAGACCGTCAGCTCCTCCGGAAGCATAAGTTCGTCGCCCGACAGGAAACCCTGCGGCGAATACACCAGCAGGCTGCTGCCGACCCGGGCGCCCAGCCGGTCGGCCAGCTCGCGGCCTATGACCGCCTCGCCCTCCTCGAGGCTGAACGCCCCGGACTTGATGCTGGCGGGAATGAGGCTGACCCGGCGCTCCGTGCCGGGAAACACCCCGCGCATGAACGGCGTGTACACCGCGTTGCTGTGCTGGACAAAGACCAGGCCCTGCATGTACGGGGCCGCCGCCGTCACGCCGGGGACCCGTTCAAGGCGCTCTTCCAGGCCGTCCGACTCGTCGATGCCCCCGGAGCGCGTGACGGTGATGTGGGAATCAAACGCGAGTATCTTTTCCCTCCACATGTCGTCGAAGCCGCTCATGACCGAGAGCACGACAATTAGCACCGAAACCCCGAGCATCACGCCGACGGCCGAAATGATGGATATGACCGACAGGAACGAGCGCCTGGGCTTGAGGTATTTTGCCGCCAGGAAAAGTGAAAAGGGCAGGTTCATCGTTCGCCAGTGCCCGCTGCGGCGTCCGGAACAGCTTCCGGTTTCTGGCGGAGCTGCGGGAATAGAATCACGTCCCGGATGGCCTCGGAGCCGGCAAGGATCATCACAAGCCGGTCCACACCCAGCCCCATGCCCCCGGCCGGAGGCATGGATTGCTCGAGCGCGGCCAGGAAGTCCTCGTCCATCCTGTGCCGCTCCTTGCCGACCTGGGCCTCGAAGCGCCTGCGCTGGTCGAGCGGGTCGTTCAGCTCCGAATACCCCGGCGAAATCTCCTTGCCCTGGATCACCAGCTCGTAGACATCCACAACCGACTCGTCATCCTCGCAGGTGCGCGCCAGCGGCACGAACTCGCGGGGAAGGCGGGTGACGAAAGTGGGGGCCATCAGGGTTTTCTCGATGGCCTTCTCGTACACCTCGTGCGTGATTTCGGACAGGTCCATCTGCGGCGCAATGTCGAGCCCGAGCGCGGCGGCCCGTTCCCCGGCCCGCGCGCGGTCAAGCTCGTACCAGTCCGGACCCATTTTCTCGACGATCAAATCCCTGTACGCCGCCTCGCGCCACGGCGGGGCCATGTCCACGCGCTGATCGCCCGATCCGAACTCGAGCGGGCCCTCCGGCTTGACGGTCCGCGCCACGTGCAGGATCATGTCCTGCACCAGCCGCATCATGCCGCGCATGTCGGAGTACGCCTCGTAGGCCTCGAGCATCGTGAACTCGGGGTTATGCGTCTTGGACAGCCCCTCGTTCCGGAAATTGCGGTTCAGCTCGAAAACCCGGTCATAGCCGCCCACCAGCAGCCGCTTGAGATACAGCTCGGGCGCGATGCGCAGGTACATGCTGGCATTGAGCGCGGAGTAGTGCGTCTCGAACGGGCGCGCCAGCGCGCCGCCGGGCGCCGGCTGCATCATGGGCGTTTCCACCTCTGTGTAGCCGCGGCTCCACAGGAACGAGCGCAGCTCCCTCACGATGCGGCTCCGCAGGTCGAACCGGGCCCGCACCTCGGGATTCGAAATCAAGTCCAGATACCGGCGCCGATACCGGGCCTCCGGGTCCTTGATCCCGTGCCACTTCTCAGGCAGAGGCAGAAGGGCCTTGGAAAGCATGGTCCATTTGTCCACGCGCACGGTCTGCTCTCCCGTGCGCGTGAGCATCAGCTCGCCCTCCACGCCGATGTGGTCCCCGGTGTCCAAAAGTTTGAAGACGTCGTAAGGCTCCTCCCCCATCTGCTGCCGGCTCGCGAAGACCTGGAAGCGGTCAGTGCCGTCGCGCAGATCGGCAAAAACGCTCTTGCCCATGTTGCGGATGGTCATCAGGCGGCCGGCGACGCGGACAACCCTGCCAGGCTCAAAAGCGGCCCGAACCTCGGCGAGCGTTCCGGTGCGGGCAAATGCCCGCCCGTACGGCGCCCGGCCAAGCTCGGCAAGCTTCCGTGCCTTGGCAATACGCTGTTCCCGCTCCTGCGGCAGCGAATGGGCATCAGCCGGAACGGGAGAAGAGCCTTCCTGCGGCATTGTCAGCCTGCTTTCCTGGTTACGCTTCTGAAATTGCCTCAACCGGGCATTCGTCCACGCACTGGCCGCAGCTCACGCAGGTTTCCTCGTCGATCGTGTGATTCTTCTCGCCCTTGGAAATGGCCTCGACCGGGCAAACCTCGGCGCATTTCCCGCAATTCGTGCACTTGTTTTCGTCAATCTTGTAAGCCATGGCCGTGTTCCTTTGTTTTGCGTTGCTGTTTGCGTTGCTCGAAAAACACCTTCTTTGCTCAGCGCCCCTGCGCAAGCCGGCTCGCCAGGCGCTCGGGCAGACGCGCCTTCCGGATCTTCGCCTGGGCCGTTTTCAAATCGTAGGGAATCCGCCGCAGTTCCACTTCCTTGCGGTCAAAGTTGTACACCGCGTACGAGGCGCGGTTGTCGCCGTCGCGCGGCTGGCCCACGCTGCCCACGTTGATGAAATATTTCCTGCCCAGCTGAATGCGAATCCGGGAATAAATGCCTCCGTTGATGTCGGAGCCCTTCTCGAAAGCCAGCGGCACGTGGGTGTGCCCGAAAAAACAGAGCGTCGTCACCTGGTAATTGAAGCTGGCCTCCGCCTCCAGGTTTTCAAACACATATCCCCACATCTCAGGCATGTCCAGAGTGCTGTGAACCAGCGTTATGTTGCCCGTGCGCTCCACGTATTTCAGCTCCGACAGGATCTTCTGGTGCTCGGCGGACAGCTGGCGCCGCGTCCAGTCCACCGCGTCCGCGGCAAGGGGGTGAAAACCGCTCAAATCGTCGTCAAAGGAGCAGTAATGGTCGTGGTTGCCGCATACCGTGACGGCCTTGATCTCGCGCACCTTCTCGAGGCATTCCACCGGGCTCGCGTTGTATCCGACCACATCGCCGACGCAGAGATAGTTGGTGACGCCACGCTCGCCCGCGTCTTTCAGTACGGCGGAAAGCGCTTCCCAATTTGAATGCACATCCCCAAATACGGCGTAAACCTGGCCGCTCATCATTCTCCGTCCTTGTCGTCAAAGGTAAAAGGCCGAAAAGCGCTACAGCCTCATGAGCGCGCCCGCCAGGACCAGGTCGTCGGCAGTCGTGATCTTCAAGTTCGCCGAACTGGAAACCACCAGCCTGACATTCTTGGAAATCAGCTCCACGGCGGATGCCTCGTCTGTAACGGTCAGCTTTTTCTTTTTGACCAAATCCAACGCCTTGACCAGCAGGTCGCGCTTGAAAGCCTGGGGAGTCTGCACCGCCCATAGCTTGGTGCGATCCACGGTCTTGGCGATCATGTTGCCCTTTACCACTTCCTTGACAGTATCCGTTATCTTCACCGCAGCCACCCCGGACCCGTGTTCCCGGGCCGATCGCACGGACGCCGAAATCAGCTCGGGCGTCACGCACGGCCGGGCGCCGTCATGCACGACCACCACGGAAACGCCGTCTCTCACCGCCTCCAGCCCCTTGACCACGGACACCTGGCGCTGCAGCCCGCCGGCCACTATCTTCTTGACCTTCATGCAGCCGAACATCTGCACCATGCAGCGGGCCGCTTCAATCCTATCGCTCCTTACCACCAGGACCACTTCCTCAATGTCCGGGCAATGCTCGAACGCAAGCAAGGAATAAACCACCACCGGCTTGGCGCCAAGGCTGAGGAACGCCTTGTCCACGCCCTTTCCCATACGCTCACTCTTGCCCGCCGCAACAATGATTCCGCAGTTCATTTAGTGGATTCCCTTCTGATTGCCCCATGCTCAGAATCGCCTTTTTAAACCCGGCAAAGCGCGGTTCAAAACATTCAGGTTGTTAAATCTATAGGAAAAAACGAAATACGTCAATAGATATTTTCGCACCCCAAAAAAAACCCGCTGGAACACAAGCTTAGCGTTTTTGCATGAAAGATGTTAGGTAAAATCAGGCAAGCGACAGCCCGACCGTTGTTTTTACACCGGCATGCACCCCCCGCAACAAGACCGCCGGGTTCTTCCGGACCGTCCGGGCGGATATTTTATCAGGCGCCATTTCGATTCATTTTTCCCTTGAAAGTGAACTTTAGTTCATTTACATTTAAGTCAATTCAGCCCTTCCCGGCATTTTGCCGGCAGGATTTTGGAGATGCGTTGTCATGCCGAGAAAAACCGACATCCAGGCCAAGCTTCAAAAACTCCGCCGCTTTTTCAGGGAAAACCGGCGCATGCCCGGCTACAATGAAATGCTCGAGCTCTTTGACTACCGTTCAAAGAATGCCGTTTTTCAGCTGCTTAGAAAGTTCGAAGCGCTGGGTTATGTCCGCAGGAACAGGGGCAGGGTTGCGCTGACCGCCACGTCAGGCGGCGGGGTCCGCCTGCTTGGCGCCATTCAGGCCGGCTTTCCATCCCCGGCTGAAGAAGAGCTGGCCGGCGCCATGAGCCTGGACGAATTCCTGATTCAAAAGCCCCAGTCCACGTTCATGCTCACGGTGTCCGGCGACTCGATGATTGAGGCCGGCATCCACCCCGGGGACCTTGTTCTCGTCGAAAAAGGCGGCGTCCCGAGGAATCACGACATTGTCATCGCCCAGGTGGACGACGAATGGACGCTCAAGTATTTCATCCGCGACGATTCCGGCGTCCGCCTCGTGCCGGCCAACAGGAACTACCAGCCCATCGTCCCGCAGCGCTCGCTGCTGATCGGGGGGGTGGTCAAGGCGGTGATAAGGAAATACCGTTAGGCGGCCGCCATGGATCAGCCTTTTCTTCTTTATTCGTTTCCCCGCGCCATCCTGCACGTGGACGGGGACGCTTTTTTCGCCTCGGTCGAAATGTCGGTCAACCCGGCGCTCAAGGGCCGCCCCCTGGTCACCGGCCAGGAGCGCGGCATAATCGCCTGCGCCAGCTACGAAGCCAAGGCGCTGGGCATCAGGCGCGGAGTTCCCCTGCGCGAGGCTCGCAGGCTCTGTCCCGGCCTTGTTGTGCTCCCCAGCGACTACGAGACATACAGCCTCTATTCCAGGCGAATGTTCGACATCATGCTCCGCCATACGCCCATGGTCGAGGAATACTCCATTGACGAAGGCTTTGCCGACATCACCGGCCTGCGCCGTATCGCGCGCGCTCCCTACGAGGCCATCGCCCGCCGAATCCAGCAGGACATCCGCCGCGAGCTCGACCTGGGCGTATCGATAGGGCTCAGCCTCACAAAAACCCTGGCCAAGCTCGCGTCCAAGGCGCGGAAGCCGGCCGGGCTTTTGGCTGTGCCCGGCCGCGACATACACCGGTTTCTTCAAACCCTGCCCCTGGACAAGGTCTGGGGATTTGGCCCGAACACCGTACAGCTCCTGGCAAAGCTCGGGCTTGCGACCGCCTTCGATTTTGCAAGCCGTCCCGAGGCATGGGCCGCCCGGGTGCTCGGCAAGACCGGCCGCGAAATCTGGAACGAGCTGCGCGGCGTATCCGCTCACCCCGTCCTGGCCGCGGAAAAGCCCGCCCAGGCCAGCCTGAGCAAGGGAAAAACCTTTCCCGCGCCCAGCGCCGACCCTGATTACATCCGCGCGGCGCTCCTGCGCAACGTGGAAAGCGCTTTCATCAAGCTCCGCCGAATCCGGCTCCGGGCCCGGAAAATGGCGGTTGTCCTTCGCGAAAGGGACTACGGCCAGCAGGGGCTTGAAACGGAACTCCCGCGCGCCACGTCCGCAACCCACGAGGCCCTGCCGGCCGTGGAGGCGATGTTCGGCCGCCTGTACCGGCCCGGCGTCGAATACAGGGCAACCATGATAATCCTCACCCGCATCGAGCCGGACCGCGTTGAGCAGCCAGATCTGTTTGAAGACCGCGCCGCCATCGAGAAGTTCAAGGCCGTGTCCCGCGCCATAGACGAGGCTGGAACGCGTTTCGGAAAACACGCAATCAGCCTGGGCTCCGGGCTCTTCCTGCGGCAGGGGCCCGAAAGCGAGCGCAGCAGGCAGCCGGAACGCAAAACGCGCCTCCTGCCGGGTGAAACAGCGCGGCGCCGCCTCCCCATTCCATACCTCGCCATCCGCGTTTGAGCCCGCGCAATTTGCCCGGCGAGGCGCCCGCGCAAAAAAAAACTCCGGGGCGGAAGCCGCCCCGGAGCATATGACAATCAAGAACTAGCGCCGGAAAGAACGCCCGCCGCCATGCCCTTCGCGACGTCCGCCGCCGCCGAAACCGCCGCCGTCGAACCCGCCCGTGCGGGGCTCCTTGGGGCGCGCTTCATTGACAACGATCGCGCGGCCGTCAACCTGCTGCCCGTTAAGAGCCGCAATAGCCGCCTGCGCTTCCTGGTCCGAACCCATTTCCACGAATCCGAAACCTTTTGCGCGGCCGGTAACCCGGTCCATGATCACTTCTGCGCTTTCCACCTTGCCGTGCGCGGAAAACAGCTGCCCGAGCGTCTCGTTGGTGGTGTCATAGCTCAGGTTTCCGACATAGAGTTTCCTGCCCATACCGTTACGTCTCCCTGCGTTGCCGTTGCTTTTGGGCGCCATCCTGTTTCGGGCGCCCGTTAAAACGAATCTCACAAGAGATTCGCCGTGGAAGGAGATCGACGGTAATGGGTTGGAGCATAAGCCCCCAAATCAAACCTATCGATTAACCTGTCCGCCCTCTTCTATACAATATCTTTTATTCCTTGTCCAGCGACATTTTAGATTTATTTTTCGCAACTAATCAGGCAGCCGGGAGCCGGAATGTGGATGCCGGCGCCAAGATTCTCTGCCTGGGCAGTAACTATTTTACCGCCCCGGCCGCGCCGCCCGCGGCCCCGGCGTCAAAACCATCGGCGCCCCTGCCCAGCGGCCTTCTCTCTCCAGGCTTCATAGCGGCGCTTGATCCGCGGGTGCCGGTCCATGAAACGGTCAACCCAATTCCGGACCCTTTTGCTGTGGGTGGTAAGGATCACCAGGCCGATCACGACGAAGAGGGTGCCGTGCATCAGGGGAAAAATCCAGCCTGCCAGGCCAACGGCAAGAAACACGCATCCGGTCAGGATGTATAATGTTTTCTTTGAATTCAAACCGGGTGCCCATGCAGGATCAGGCCTGTTCACTTCGCCCTGGCCATCTGCGATGAGATCCGGCCCTTGGCCAGGAAGTGATCATGCACGGCTGAAACGCGGAGTATGTAATCCCTGCTGGACATCGGCATGCTGTCAGCATTGAATCCGCGGGCCCGTACGCGGCTGTGCCCGCCATTGTAGCACGCCAGCAGCAGGGAGCGCTCATCCGAACGCCACTCGGCCCTGTGCTCGGCCAGAAAATCCTTGAGCATAACAACATACGCCCTGCCCACCCGGCGATTGATAACCGGGTCAAAGGCCTTCTTGAACGGCAGCGGCTTTCCATACATGACATCAGTGACGTGCATCCAGGTGTCATGGCTGATCTGCATGAGGCCGCGCTCGCCGCTGGGCCCGACCCGCCTGGCTTCTCCGCCCGATTCCACCAGGATTATGGCCTCGACCAGCGCTTCGATCTTGAAATCCGCCTCCTCGCCGGCCGACTTGGCGCCTGGCCCTGAAGAGGCTGTTTCAAGGTGGGCCCGCGAATTGGCCAGCGCCGTTCCCGGCAGACCTGCCGTGCTGAACAAGACAATAAGCCCCAGAATGATTTGCCGCCATGCGCCCGTCCCTGTCTTCATGCCCCCTCCCCTGGCAGACCGCAAATACGGCCCCCTTGCAAGCCGTGTTTCCACGCCCTGCCTGCCGCTCGCATCCTGAACAACATGGAGGCGCGAACCGGAATTGAACCGGTGTAACAGGTTTTGCAGACCCGTGCCTAACCACTTGGCTATCGCGCCGGACAACGTTTTGGAAGCGATAAATGTACGCTAGCCAGGTGGCCGGGTCAATCTTTTTTTCGGGTCATTCCGGGCGCGTTATGCCGAGGCGCAGAATCGGGAGCGTCTCCCGCTGGAGCGTGGGATTCAGGTCGAAAAGCATGAATCCCGCGGCGCCGGCGTCGGCAACCGCGCGAATTTGCGCAATCACCTGGTCCGGCGGCAGCCGGCTTTCGACGGCGGTCACGCCGATGCCGGGGTATATCCTTCCGCGCGCCCGCGGCAGGGCAAGCTGCTTCCGGACGGAGACGGCGAAAGACGCCGGGTCCGTGTCATAGTTCATGGGGCAGACAAAATCCACCAGCCCCTCCTCCACCCATGAGCCCCAGGACTGCCCCATGGTCCCGGCGCATTGGGGATATTGTCCGTACACCGCCGCGGAGAGCTTGGCGGCCGGCCTGGCGCTTCGCATCACGCCGCGCGCCGCCCTGATGAAACCGGTCATTACGGAACTGCGCCAGGCCCTGTATTCGTCTGCAAGCGCTCCCGTGATCACGTCGGCAGGCCAGCGCCGGACAACCCGGCCGCGTTTGGCTTCGAAGTTCTTCCGGCAAACGGGGCAGACGCAGGACTGAGAATCCGGGAACCGCGCATAATCGAGGTGAACGCCATCCACGGGATAGTTGCGAACCAGTTCCATGATGGCGTTCAGTTCCTGGCGGACATTATCCGGATTCGAAGGGCAGAGCCAGATGTGAGCCGCGCCGTTGGCCGATCGCTGGAGCCGCCCCTCCTTCTTAAGCCGCGCCACGTGCGCCGCGGGCGCGCCGCCAAGGTTCCAACAAACCTTCCATGCATGCGCCTCAAGGCCTTCGGCATGGGCGGCCGCAACACAGGCTTTCACCTGGTCCCCGTACATGCGGCCAATGTCCGAGCAGGGCACAACTTGGCTTGGATAGTGAGCCTGCCCGGCCCACAGCACGTTGGGAAACACGGCGCGAATGCCCGCAGCCTTCAGTTCGCGGCACGTTCGGGGCCAATCCCCGGGATACAAGCCCATGCCCGAATGATTCCAGACGCCCCGGAAAGGAATTGCGGTGGGGCTCTGGGCAAGAGCGTAAGCCTCTGTGAGCAAAGCCTTTATATCAGCAGCCGCTTCCAGCACCTCGATATGGCGCCCTCCGCGCAAAGCCTCGCGCATGGCGCTCTCCCGCGCCTCGGCGCGGGCGAGGCGCTCGCGCGCGGCAGCCCCGGTTCCGGCTGTGGCCGCCTCGGCAAGAATGGCGCGCGCCGAAGCCAGGCCGCCATGGGGCCCGACATTGACGGCGCGGGCCGCAGCGCGCCTTGCGGCGGCGCGCAGAACCTCCGGGTCGTATGCGCCAAGCAGGGCGGCCATCATGCGCTTCTTGTTCTCGTCATCTCCGTTCTGAAGGATGTGCGTCATCCATACGCCCGCGCCCGATCGGACCCAGGCAGGATCATCGCCGGTTTTTCCCGAGGCATCAGCCCACCATGCGATCACGCGCGAGTCCGGCGGGAGCGGCCTGACAACCCTGATGTTCCCGGATTCCTGTCCAACGCGCGATGGAACCCCGGCCGGCGCATCGCGGCTGAAAACCATGCTGCTCCATTGCCCCGGATTCCCGGCGGCCTTGTAGGGGCCAAGCTCCATGCGCATCAAGCCGGCAAGCCCCGCGTCGGAGGAATAACAGACCATCAGCCGGCCCCCGCCGCGCTCGAAGCGGCGCAGCGCCCGAAGCAGGCGACCCGGCACATCGGGATTGTATGGCAGGATGGCCAGCGTCATCTTCTCCAGTCCCCCTGAAGCGGCGGCCGCCTCGTCAAGCGTCTGGTTTGCCACGCCCATGTCGAAAAGCCAGCGGCTGACCCGGGCGCAGGCGCCGCGGGCCGCCGCCTGCTCTTTGGCCCCGCCGGCAGACTCGCCGGCGCGCACGATCGCCACCCGGCACTCGGAGGCGCGCATGCCGAACACCGCCAGGCGCCCCTCCGGCCCGGCGCCGCGAACCAGGGCCAGGCGCAGGCCGGAAATCGCGTTCCAGCCTTTCGGCTTGCCTTCCACTGAAGCCTGGGACGGCTGGAAATACAGCGTCTGCCGGCCGGCCTCGTTGATGCGGCCGCGCCAGACATACCAGCCGCGTCCGCTGCGAAGGTAGAGATAAATTGCCGCAAACGCGCCCGGCGGCCTGCTTTCGCAGTCCAGCTCGATGGCGGCGCACTCCGCCAGGTTCAAGTCCAGAGCCCGGTCCCAGCAAGTCCGCTCGCCGGCTTCGGCAACGCACCGGAATTCAAGCCCCCCGCCCGGGGCCGGCGCCGCCGCGGGCGCGCCGCCTCCGGGAACCCACGCGGACGCAGCCGCGGATGCAAAAGGATGAACCGCCGCCGCAAAGACAGGGCCGCAGGGCGCCCATGGCCCGAAAAGCGCCAGCGCGGCAAAAAAAGGGCCTAGAGCGGTTGTAGCGCGATTAAACCGCAATGACAAGCCCATGCCCCGACACCCATGCATTCCGATTTCTCCCGCGGATGAAACAAGCGCCATTCGCCTGACAAGCGGCCAATCTATTCAAGTTTCAGGGTTGCGGCAACCGCTTTTTATGGTTCATGAGTGTTCTTGACCCCGGGCCCCGCATGGTGCAAACTGCTTTCCCATTCAGCGGCTTGTCAGCGGAAAGCGCCGGCGCCCCGGCAAGGGCGGCCGCCGGCAGCACGAGCCGGACGAAAGAGGGATTCCGATATGTCACCCAAAAAAGCCGCCTTCGCCACGGCGGAATCCATGGGCAGGAGTCAGCGCGATATTTCCGTTTCGGAATTCTTCCTGAAAAACAGGCACCTGCTCGGCTTTGACAACCCAAAGAAAGCGCTGCTCACCGCGGTAAAGGAGGCCGTGGACAACTCCCTCGACGCCTGCGACGAGGCTGGAATCCTGCCCGAAATCGCCGTGGAGGTTGTCCAGGTCGCGGACAAGCGCTTCCGGGTTTCCGTGCTCGACAACGGGCCGGGAATCGTGCGCAGCCAGATTCCGAAAATCTTCGCCAAGCTTCTTTACGGCTCGAAGTTCCACCGCCTGCGCATGTCCAGGGGCCAGCAGGGCATCGGAATCAGCGCGGCCGGCATGTATGGCCAGCTCACCACCGGCAACTCGACCGTCATCCGGTCCAGAACCAAGCCGGGCAATGTCGCGCACCACATTGAAGTCCAGATCGACGCACGCCAGAACAAGCCCGTTATTCTCAAGGATGCAGAAATCGACTGGGCCCCGAGGTTCACCCCGGCCGACGTGGACGGGGTCCCTTCCGAGCCGATCGATTCAAAGCACGGCACCTGCGTCGCCATCGAGATGGAAGCCGCTTATGTCAAGGGCCGCCAGTCCGTGGACGAATACCTCGCGCAGTGTGCCATAGTCAACCCCCACCTGCATCTCCACTACCGGATTTGCCTGCTCGCCGATCCCGCGGCCAACGGCGGCGGAACTGCGGAGAGCGCAAAGGAAGCAGCCCCGCAGCCCGCCGGCGCCGGGTGGGTCACATTCCGGCGCGCCGTTCAAGAGCGCCCCCGGCAGCCGCTGGAAATCAAGCCCCACCCGCACGGGGTGGAGCTTGGCATGCTCATCCAGATGCTGAAGGACACCGGCGCGAAACACCTTAAATCAGCCCTCGAGCAGGACTTCTCCCGCGTCAGCGCCCGCGCCGCGCAGGAAATATGCGAGCGCGCCGGGCTCGACCCGCACGCCAGGCCCGCGGCCATCGCGCACCGGGAAAGCGAGGCCCTGTTCAACGCCATGAACAACACCAGGCTGATGCGGCCGCCAACGGACTGCCTGTCCCCCATCGGCGAGGCGCAGATCATCGCGGGCCTGAAAAAGGAAGTCCAGGGCGACTTCTTCACCGCCGTCACGCGGGCGCCCGAGGTGTACCGGGGAAACCCGTTCCAGATCGAGGTTGGCGTGGCCCTGGCAGGGCCCGGCGGGGGCGAAGACGCATCCGGGGATGAGCCCGTGCGCCTGCTTCGATTCGCGAACAAGGTGCCCCTGCTCTACATGGGCGGCGCCTGCGCGATGACAAAGGCGGTCGCCGGCGTGAACTGGAAAGCCTACGGGCTCGCCCAGCCGCGGGGCTCGCTTCCGATCGGGCGCGCCGTGTTCCTGGTGCACATGGCCAGCGTCTGGGTCCCGTTCACCAGCGAAAGCAAGGAGGCCATCGCGCACTACCCGGAAATCGTCAGGGAAATCACATTCGCGCTCCAGGAGTGCGGGCGGCGCCTGTCCGTTCACATGAGCCGCAGGCGGCGCCAGATCGAGCTGGAAAAGAAGCACAGCTTCATTTCGTTGTATCTCCCGCATCTCGCGCTCGGGCTCAAGACCATCCTCGGCCTGAGCGACAAGGACGAGGCCGCGGTTCTCGGCCGGCTCCGGAAAATGCTCGAGCGCACCCACCTCGAGGCAGGCTAGTTACAAGAGGATTTCAATATGCCCGGCAAGCGAAGAAATAAAGGCGAAGCGGACGGCGGCGGCAAAACCACCGACATGCGCGAGGCGGCGTCCAGGCGGGAGGCTTCCGAGCGCATCCGGGACATCGCCAGCGGCATTCACGCCGACATCGTAAAGCGAAACGCGCGGCCGAGCATGAAGTTCCCGATACGCTCGCTCTCGAACGTCAGGTACGACTTGAAGCGCGGTCATTTCGAAATCCTGAACCGCATGTCCACCCGCACGCTCTCCTACAACACGGTCAAAACCTTCGCCCAGAGCATGCGCCTTCTCGCCGCCACGAAGGTAGACCTGCTCGACAAGAACGATATCGCCGGCAAGCGCGAAATCTACTACAACAGCAAGAGCTGGGGCGAATGCCGATTCGACGAACAGCCGGAAAGCGACTCGCTGCTCGACGACATGGAGGCCATGCTCGGAATCAACCGCGAGCAGCTCGGCTATATCCCGGAGGAGCGCGGCGGAGAGGTGGCCGGGCCGCTTGTCGTCATCGACCGGAACCCGGCCTCCGGCGAGACCGTGCGGATCGACTGCGAGCGCCTCGGCACGGGCGCGTGGAGCATCCCGTCAAAGGTCGAGCACCTGCGGTTCGAATCGAGCGCCGAGTTCATACTCGTCATCGAGACCGCCTCGCTGTTTCAGCGCCTCGTCCATCACCAATACTACCGCAAAGCCCGCTGCGTGCTCATCGCGATGAGCGGCGTCCCCACCCGCGCGTGCCGCAGGTTCATCCGCCGGCTGGCCGACGACAAGAAACTGCCGGTGCTCGCCTTCACCGACGGCGACCCCTACGGGTACTGCAACATATACCGGACCCTGAAGGTCGGATCCGGCCAGGCCGCGCACATCAACCGCTTCTTCTGCGTGCCCCAGGCGCAATACCTCGGCGTGACCCCGCAGGACATCATCGACTACAAGCTCGAGGACGCCACGCACCCGCTCGAGGATGTGGACGTAAAGCGCGCAAGGGACGCCCTCAAGAACGACCCATTCATCAGGCATCACAAGGAATGGCAGCAGGCCCTTAACCACATGCTGGAAATGAAGGTCCGCGTCGAGCAGCAGGCGTTCGCAAAGCACGGCCTCAATTTCGTGCTGGACCATTACCTTCCCGACAAGCTAAAGCGCAGGACATTCCTTCCCTAGACACGCTCCCGCGGAATACCGGAGGCCATGGAACGCATGATAATACACGCCAAAGCCTACCCGCGCGCCGGCCTCATAGGCAATCCGTCCGACGGCTATTTCGGGAAAACCATTTCGTTCGTGTTCAAGAATTTCGCCGCGGAAGTGATTCTATATCAGAGCCCGGAGCTCGAAATTCTCCCGAACACCCGCGACCATTCGAAATTCAAGAGCATCAACGGCCTGGCGGAAGACGTGCGTCTGTTCGGCTACTACGGCGGCATAAGACTGCTCAAGGCGACCGTCAAACGCTTTCACGACTATTGCGCCGAGAACGCCGTGAAGCTGGACAACCGCAATTTCACCATCCGCTACCACACGAACATTCCGTCCCAGGTCGGCCTGGCCGGCTCAAGCGCCATAATCACGGCGTGCCTGCGCGCGCTCATGGCGTTTTACGAGGTGTCGATCCCGAAGCCGGTCCAGCCCGGCCTGGTCCTGTCGGTGGAAAAGAACGAGCTCGGCATCATGGCCGGGCTCCAGGATCGCGTCGCCCAGGTCTACGAGGGCATGGTCTACATGAACTTCGCGCGTGACATCATGGAGCGATGCGGCCACGGCGAATACGAGGAGCTGGACGTCGGCCTGCTGCCCAATATCTACCTCGCCTTCCGCGAAGACCTCTCGGAGGAGTCGGGGGTGTTCCACAACGACATCCGCGGCCGGTTCGATTGCGGGGACCCGCAGGTCGTGGAAGCCATGAAGTACTGGGCCGCCCTCGCGGAGCAGGCGCGCAACTGCCTGGTCGAACGCCGGCTCGAGCGCATACCGGAGCTGCTCAACGCCAATTTCGACATGCGCCGGAAAATCTACAAGCTCAGCCCGGGCAACCTGCTGATGGTGGACACGGCCCGGTCAGCCGGCGCAAGCGCCAAGTTCACGGGCTCGGGCGGCGCCATCATAGGGACCTATGAGGACGAAACCATGTTCAACCGCCTCGCCGAGGCGCTCGCCGCCATCAAGGTAAAAACCATCAAGCCCGTCTTCAAACCACCGGAGAAAAACCCGTCATGATCCGCAAAGCCGTGATCCCCGCCGCCGGTTTCGGAACCCGCTTCCTGCCCGCGGCCAAGTCCCAGCCCAAGGAGATGCTGCCGATCGTTGACACGCCGACCATCCAGTACGTGGTCGAAGAGGCCGTGGCATCGGGCATAACGGACATCCTGATGATCATCGGAAGGGGCAAAAGAGCCATTGAAGAGCATTTTGACCGCAATTTCGACCTGGAGTCGGAGCTGGAAGAGTCCGGCAAGCGCGCTGAGCTCGACGCCATCCGCCGCATCTCGAACCTGGCCAACGTTCATTTCGTGTGGCAGAAGGAGATGAACGGCCTGGGCGACGCCGTCTCCTACGCGCGCTGCCACATAGGCAACGAGCCCTTCGCCCTGCTCCTTGGCGACACGATCGT
The DNA here is from genome assembly GCA_012514555.1 of Lentisphaerota bacterium. Classification (GTDB taxonomy): domain Bacteria; phylum Verrucomicrobiota; class Kiritimatiellia; order JAAZAB01; family JAAZAB01; genus JAAZAB01. The sequence continues at coordinate 1,474 of JAAZAB010000323.1, read as the reverse complement.
CGAATCCGACACGCCCGTGACCCGCCAGCTCATGAAGATTTTCGAGCGCTACCGCGAGTCCGTCGTCGCCCTGGAAGAGGTTGAGCGCTCGAAGGTCAGCCGGTACGGCGTGATCGCGGGAAGTCTCGTGTCGAAAAACCTCTACATGATCGAGGACTTCATAGAAAAACCCAGGATCGAAGAAGCGCCATCCACCCTCGCCATCGCCGGCCGCTACGTCTTCACTCCGGATATTTTCGACTGCATCGCGCGGGTCAGCCGCGGCAAGAACAACGAAATCCAACTCACGGACGCAATGCGGCTGATGGTCAAATCCAGCGCCATGTACGGCGTCCGCTTCAAGGGCGCGCGCTACGACATCGGGAACAAGATGGACTTCATCAAAACGAACGTCGTGTTCGGCCTCAAGCGAAAAGACCTGAAACAAGAGCTAGCCGCCTTTATCCGGGAGCTCGCAGGAACGCTCGGCGGCGCCGGCGGAAAACGACCGCGGCCGGGAAAAACGAAATAACGATCCCTGCTATCATCCGCCCATGGTCAATGAACACGGGACCGGTTTGTATCGCGCGATCAAATGGCTGTGGCTGGCGCTGCAGGCGCTGATCCTGCCGCTGGCCGCCCTGCACGCCGTTTCTCCGGCGATCAGATGGCCGATCCTTCTTCCGGCGCCGCTGTTTTTTTTCGTTGCCGCCGTATTCCTCGTCCTGTGGCTGATCGCACAGTCCCTGCTGGCCATGGCCCGTTTCCCCCTGACCCTGAAAGAGGGAGCGCTCCTGGTCGGCGGCACCCTCGCCCAGACCGCCTTCCAGGCCGCCTCGGGCTCATCGCTGACCGAGGCGGCCTATGCCGTCTTCTTTGCCACCCAGGCCGCCCTGGCCGCGCTCGTTGTAATCATGACCTTGTACGCGTTCCGCCGGCGCCTTGGGCCGATTCAGGCAAGGCTGGCCGCACTGCTGGCCCTGGCGCCGGCGCTCGCGCTTACCTGGTTCCTGGCAACGCCGCTGCGGCCGGTTTTTTCCCGCCTGGCGGCATGGCGAACCGCGCTCGACTGGCTGATGCTGGCCCTCAATTCCGGCCTTATCGTCATCAGCCTCTGGCGCTTTTCCATCTTCGCCCCAATTCCGGAGAACGACATCGCCTACACACGGGAATGGGAACGCTGGGCCGCCCCGACCATCATCATCCTGATCCTTTCGGCTGTTGCGGCTGTGTTGCTGGCGGGAATTTTCAGAAGGGCGTAAGGCAGCGCCTCCGGGACGAAGCCCGGCGCGGCCGGGACAGGCGCAGGCTCTTCCCTGCGCGCCGCGACACACATTCCCGCTTTCAAGCCGCCGCCCGCGCCTGTTCATCCCGGATTTTGCGATTGGTCAGAGTGCGGCAGATGCAAGGCGCAGCGGGTGAAGGCGTATTGACATACTCCGAACCCGCTGCAACACAGCAGATGCCGCACTATGGCCAATCCCTCGTGGTTTGA
>JAAZAB010000322.1 GCA_012514555.1 Lentisphaerota bacterium | reverse complement strand
GGAGGGCCTGCGCAAAAAGCGGCGGGCATCCGCTTCGCGGATGCCCGCCGCCCGCAACGGAAAGCCGCAGCGCGGATTTCCGTTGCCCGACGTCAGTCGGTTGTATACGGCATCAGCGCGATCATGCGCGCGCGCTTGATCGCGATCGAGAGCTGGCGCTGATGCTTGGCGCAGGTGCCGCTCATGCGGCGCGGCAGGATCTTGCCGCGCTCATTGGTGAAGCGGCGCAGGCGCGCCAGGTCCTTGTAATCAATGTGTTGAACCTTATCAACGCAAAACATACATACCTTTCGGCGGGGTCTGCGGCCGCGTGGCCTGCGAGGGCCGCGATCGCTTCTTTCTTCCGACATCGGGGTTCCTCCTTAACAATGGTTGGTCCTGGAATGGATCACAGCGCGGCGGGGCCGGCTGCTTTGGACAAACCTTCAAACCGCCTTTGCGAACCTGGCGGGCGCGAAGACTTCGCGGCCCGAGGCGCGTCAGAAGGGCAGTTCGTCGTCGTCCGCGTCCGCGAACGTCGGGGCGCTCTGGCCCTGGTAGTCGCCGGGCTCCGGCGGCGGGACCGCGTCGTCCATGCGTGCGCCGCCGCCGCCGGCGGAGCCGAGGAATTCGACTTCGTCGGCCACGATTTCGGTGACATAGCGCTTCGTCCCGTCCTGCGCATCATAGGTACGGGTCTGAATGCTGCCCTCCACCGCGACCTTGCGGCCCTTGGTCAGGTAGCGGGCGCAAAGCTCCGCCTTCTGCCTGAATGCAACAATGGGGATGAAGTCCGCCTCCCGCACGCCCTGCTTGTTGGCAAAGCGGCGGTTGATAGCCAGCGTGAACGTACACACTGGCACGCCGGAGCTGCCGGTGCGCAGTTCCGGGTCGCGGGTCAGATTCCCAATCAAAACGGCCTTGTTCACGCGTTTCCCCTCCCTTGTAGCGTTTGAGCCGCGCGGAGATTACACCTCGGCGACGGGCTCGATCTTGTCTTCTTCGCTGTCCTGCGCCTTTTCTTCGGCGGCAGGCGCGGCCTGAGCGGGTGCGGCCTGAGCGGGCGCGGCCTGAGCGGGCGCGGCCTGAGCAGGCGCGGCCTGAGCAGGTGCGGCCTGAGTGGGCGCGGCCTGAGCGGGCGTGGCCTGGGCAGGTGCGGCCTGGGCCGGTGCGGCCTGGGCAGGTGCGGCCTGGGCCGGTGCGGCCTGGGCCGGTGCGGCCTGGGCCGGTGCGCCTTCGGCGCGGGGCGCCGCGGGCGTAAAGGGCCTGAGTGCTTCGCGCTTGGGCGGAAACTCGCCTTCAAAGCGGGTGACCAGGTAGCGCAGCACGAATTCGGAGATCTGAAGGTTGCGCTCCAGCTCCCGCGGCAGCTCCGGCGGCGCGGTGATGTACATCAGCACATAGTATCCTTCGGTCTTGTAGTTGATCGAATAGGCGAGGCGGCGCTTGCCCCACTCGTCGACGCGGTCAATGGTGCCGCCGTTTTGCTCGACCAGCGCGGAAAAGCGGGCGACCAGATCCTGACGGGCGGCTTCCTCAAGCTGCGTATCAATGATGTACATGACTTCGTATTGGTTCATGACTTTCACCTCCTTATGGACTTGGCGGCCCCGGTCGAATCACCGGGGCAAGGATGCGCTAATATACTATTTTATCAGGAATACGCCGCGTGCGCAATGCGGTTTACGCATGTTTAACCGTCCTTTCCATCAAATTTATGTGAAGCGCGAAAACCGCCGCGCCGCCGCTTGACAGCCGTTTGGGGGCCGTGATATAATTCCCCCGTCTGGAAAAGCGGGGCACTGCGCGTCATGCGCGCGGTGTTCGTTGTTTCCGGCTATTTCTTTATTGCCACAGCCGGAGGAACGGGAGGGGACAATCTTGGCCGAAAAGAACGATACGTCCAGCCAAAATATCGTGCTCACGCCGGAGGGCAAGCGCAAGCTTGAGGAAGAACTCAATGACCTGAAGGTGGTACAGCGCGCGAAGGTGGCGGCGGACATCAAAACCGCCCTGTCCTTTGGAGATCTGAGCGAAAACGCCGAATACGACGAGGCCAAGAATACGCAAGCCCGGCTCGAGGGCCGCGTGCGCATGATCGAGGAGATGCTGCGCAGCGCGGTCGTCGTCGACGATACCGCCCGGCCCAAGGGTGTGGTCGGCGTCGGGTCCGCCGTGC
>JAAZAB010000321.1 GCA_012514555.1 Lentisphaerota bacterium | reverse complement strand
GTCGCCACCAACGACGTCCATTACCTTGACAAGGAGCATGCCCGCGCGCACGAGATACTCCTCTGCATCCAGACCAAGACGGTTCTTTCGGACCCGAAACACCTCAAGTACGAGCCGCAGGAGTTCTACCTGAAAAGCCCGGCCGAGATGGCGCGCCTGTTCGGGGAGGCGCCCGGCGCGATTGAAAACACGGTTGAAATCGCGCAGCGGTGCAACGTGACTTTCGACTTCAAGACCTCGCATTTTCCCGAGTTCAAGGTGCCCGAGGGGCACACTTCGAAGTCGTATCTCGTCAAGCTCTGCAAGGCGGGCCTTGCCGAAAGATACGGCTTCGACGATCTCGACCATCCCGGGAACAGCCGCGAACGGGAACTGGCGGACCGGCTCAACTACGAAATAGGGGTCATCGAGTCAACGGGCTTCATCGGGTACTTCCTCGTGGTCTGGGACTTCATCCGCTTTGCGAGGGAACGCGGCATTCCGCTGGGCCCCGGCCGCGGGTCCGGCTCGGGCAGCCTGGTCTCTTACACGCTTGGGATAACCGGGTTCGATCCCCTGCGCTACAACCTGGTGTTTGAGCGATTCCTCAACCCGGAGCGCGTCTCGCCGCCGGATTTCGACATTGACTTCTGCCAGGCCCGCCGCGGCGAGGTGATCGACTATGTCCGGCGGAAATACGGGAAGGAGAACGTGGCCAACATCATTACGTTCGGATCCTTGGGCGCGAAGACCGTCATCCGGGACGTGGGCCGGGTGCTGGAGACGGACCTTGCCTACTGCGATCGCCTGGCAAAGATGATCCCGGACATTCCAAAAATCACATTGAAGAAAGCGTTCGAGGAAAGCCCTGATTTCAAGCGGGCGTATGACACCGAAGACAAGGCCCGGACCATCGTGGACTACGCCAAGGTGCTGGAAGGGCTGTCACGCCATGCCGGGCTGCACGCGGCCGGCATTGTGATCGCGGACGAGCCGCTGGTCAATTTCCTGCCGCTCGCCCGAGAGCAGGGCGGCGAAATCGTGACGCAGTTCAGCAAGAATCACGTGGAAGCCATAGGCATGCTCAAGGCCGACTTTCTCGGCCTCCAGACGCTGACCGTGATGCGCGAAACCTGCGAGCTCATCAAGTCCGGCAAGGGCATCGAGCTGGACGTTAACAAGCTGCCCATGGACGACAAGGAGACTTTCGACCTGTTCAAGCGCGGCGACACCATTGGTGTGTTCCAGCTGGAGAGCCGCGGCATGCGCGACCTGTTCCGCAGGTTCGCGCCCGACCGCATCGAGGACGTCATCGCGCTCATAGCGCTTTACCGGCCCGGGCCCATGCAGTTCCTGGACGAATATGTCGGGCGGAAACAGGGCAAGATAACGATAACATACGATCATCCCAAGCTTGAGCCGATTCTCAAGGAGACGCACGGCATCATGGTTTACCAGGAGCAGGTTCAGCAGGCGGCGAAGTCGCTCGCCGGGTTCTCCCTGGGCCAGGGCGACATATTGCGCAAGGCGATGGGCAAGAAGGACGCCGCGGAAATGGAAAAGCAGCGGGAGGCTTTCGTGGCCGGCTGCAGGAAGCATTCCGGCATTCCGACCCACAAGGCGGAGAAAATATTCGAGATGATCCACAAGTTCGCCGGCTACGGCTTCAACAAGGCCCACAGCGCGGGCTATGCCATAATCGCATACCAGACGGCATATTTGAAAGCCCACTACCCGGTGGAGTTCATGTCCGCCAACCTCTCGAACGAAATAGGGGATTTTGAGGACCTCCCGAAATTCATATGCGAGGCCGGCGAAATGGACATCGAAATACTCAAGCCTGACGTCAACAGGAGCTCGGCGCGGTTCGCGCCGGAGTGCGGCGCAATCAGGTTCGGCCTTGCCGGCATAAAGAACGTGGGCCACGGGGCCGCGGAGGCGATTGTCCTCGAAAGGGAACGCTCCGGGCCTTTCAAGGGGCTTTTGGATTTCTGCCACCGGGTGGACATGCAAAAGGCGAATCGGAAAACGATAGAAACCCTGGTGAAATGCGGGGCGTTCGACTCGATCTGCTCGAATCGCGGCCGCATGTTCGCGGGCATTGACCTGTGCATGCGGCGGGCAGAGTCCGACAACCGCGACCGTCTGATGGGGCAGGGGAACCTCTTTGCCGCCTTGGAAGGGCCGCAGTCCTCGCTTGATGAATCCCTGCCGGATGCGCCG
>JAAZAB010000320.1 GCA_012514555.1 Lentisphaerota bacterium | reverse complement strand
TGGTTTTATAATAACCGCCCGTGCAGAGCTGGTTCGGATACGTGTTTCTGAGCAGCCGGGCCTGGTTTTCGTAGGCGGCGACCTGCTCGTTGAAATCGGGCAACCCGTACTCCTCCACGGCGTCAAACGCCCACACCTCTTCCGGCGTCGAAAAGGGGCAGGGGCGCGGCGGGCGTTGATCGCTGCCGTCCGCGGCGTAATCCGCGTGCCCCATGTCGGTGAGGCGCCCCTTGTCCCACGCCACGAGGCCGTCGTTGTTGACAAAAAGAAAATCAAACCGGAAGCGATCGTAAGCGCGTTTCAGACAGTCGGCGTCCTCGGGGACAAGCCCCGTGCGTTTTGCCAGGAATTCCTTGTGATAGTTGAGGCTGTACTCGGTATGCCCCCAGCTCCGGGCGGGGCGCAGGCAAATATTGTCAAGCGCAAGGGAACGGCTCATGGGCGATTCCTTTCTTGACGGGCTTGATGGATGGCCGGGATCCTACTCGGTTATCACGATAAAGGGAATCATTCTCTGCCCAAGGGAATGATCTGAAGGCCGTTTCGGAGCCCAGGCGCCGGCGGCTGATGGGAACGCTGAAACGCGCGCGGCCGGCTGGCGCGGCGGCGAAATCGGGCGGTCGAGAAAATGGCTTGGAAAAATCAAGGCCCATGATTTACGGCTTGATGTCCGGTATCGCGTGTGATTATGTAAGACCAATGACAGTCAAGCCGGTCCGGATTGATCCGGAACATGGCAGAACCGGCCTCGAAAGAGGTTGAGGCGCTTGGCTTGGTGTTTTTGCGCTTTATGTCGTGACGTTTTCCGGCGAATCGTTCGATCCAAGGCTTAACATAGCCAGGCATGCCATCGGGTGTAAGAGCGCCTTTAGCGCGGATTATTCCTGAAGCGCCGTCGCGAGAGGGCGGAGGTTGCGTCAGATCAAGCATTGGGCGACGGAGACCGGACGCCGGCGTGTTGAAACACGTCAAGGTCGGTCGCCAAGCAAAATTCTTGAGGTGGCGTGACATATGTCCTCGTAGCAGACGATTCACGAATAATCCGCGCTAGCCGGGAAGCCGCTGAACAGCGTTCGATTGCATGCGGGTGTAGCTCAATGGTAGAGCCCCAGCCTTCCAAGCTGGTTGCGAGGGTTCGATTCCCTTCACCCGCTCCCGCCGTGGCGGCCTCTTGAAACGCATTAAATCCTTGTAGATAAGGGCTTTGATGCGTTTCCTGTTTTTTTGCGTAAATTTCTGCTCCGCTTTGCGACAGGCCAAAATCGGACGAACGAAAGCACCCACATACGCACCCACAAAATTCCTGGCGGGTGACCGGTTTGTCGGCGTCGGACCCTTTCCCGCCGGTCATTTTTCTTGAATCTCCCGGCTGGGGCGGGTTGCCATTTCCCTTGGGTTCCGCCATGCCGTCCTCCTTATAGTGCCCATCCGTTGGCCGAATCTGACCGGCTCATGGTTTGGACGAAGCGAGAAATAAGGACAAGGCCCGGCTCAAAAAGCTGGCGGCGGCGGGGTAGGGATCGCCGGCTGGGGTCCACGCAGAACGCCCCCCCCCGCTACGTTTCTTCACGCGCTCGTGGTCTGACCCCAGGAGACAGGATGTTCTGCAAAAAGAGTAGGGCAGGCGTGGAAATATTTCCTCTGGCGGCCGCGGGGGCGGGGTGATAGATTCGATCCGGTGTAATCGCGCGGGGGGTGTTTCGGGCGGAGTCGCTATTTGCTATTTGTAGGACTGACCCTTGGGTTTTCTGAGAATCACATGAGCAGGCTGGAAGAACTGAAACCGAACGCCGCTGTGCGAGGCATCCTGCCGGACGCCTTGGCCACAGTCGTCAGCGTGCAATGGTTCGGTTCTGAGGCCTTGGAACTGACCTACAAGTCGCCGTCAGGCAAGGTGGCCAACGAACTGATCTACCGCCACGACGAGCCCCGACTGGAGGTTGTCGAGCAGGGCCGCCCGTGGAGCTTCGACGGCAAGGGGGACTTGTTCCGTCTCGTTTCCGAGGCGCACCGCATCCGCCTCGCCCACCTGTTCGATCCTGTCCTAGCCGTGCATACGTCGGTGCTGGACCCCCTGCCGCACCAGATCACCGCCGTCTATGACGTGATGCTTCCCCGCCAGCCGCTCCGCTTTCTGCTGGCCGACGATCCCGGCGCTGGGAAGACCATCATGGCGGGTCTCCTGATGAAGGAACTGATTGCTCGCGGCGACCTGCATCGTTGCCTGGTCGTCTGTCCCGGCAGCCTGGCGGAACAGTGGCAAGACGAACTCTACCGCCGTTTCCAGTTGCCGTTTGAGATCTTGACGAACGAAAAGTTGGAGGCGGCACGCACGGGTAACTGGTTCCTGGAGACGAACCTGGTTATTGCCCGCCTGGACAAGCTCTCGCGCAACGAGGATGTTCAGGAGAAGCTCAAGGTGCCTGACTGTCGGTGGGACCTGATCGTTTGCGACGAGGCCCACAAGATGTCCGCCAGCCTTTTCGGCGGCGAGGTCAAGTACACCAAGCGCTACAAGCTCGGGCAGGTGCTCTCCACCCTCACGCGCCATTTCCTTCTGATGACGGCCACGCCGCACAACGGCAAGGAGGAGGATTTCCAACTGTTCATGGCGTTGCTCGATGGCGACCGCTTTGAGGGGCGCTTCCGCGATGGTGTCCACACCAGCGACGTCTCTGATCTTATGCGCCGGATGGTCAAGGAAGGGCTGCTGAAGTTCGACGCGACCCCGCTCTTCCCCGAGCGCATTGCGTACACCGTCCCGTACAAGCTTTCCGACGCCGAGGCGCGGCTCTACAAGGAAGTCACCGATTACGTGCGCGACGAATTCAACCGTGCCGAGGCCCTCCGGAACGAGAAGCGCGCCGGGACAGTCGGCTTCGCGCTGACGATTCTCCAGCGCCGTCTGGCGTCCTCCCCCGAAGCCATCTGCCAGTCGCTCCGCCGCCGCCGCGAACGTCTGGAGGGTAAGCTCCGGGAGATGGAACTGCTGCAACGAGGCAACGGCGTTGCGGCGGGTGTTGCCGCTGGCGGTCCCGAACTCGATGCCGAAGACGTTGAGGACCTGGAGGACGCTCCGGACAACGAGGTCGAAACCGCCGAAGAAGAGATTCTCGATCAGGCGACGGCCGCGCGCACCATCGTGGAGTTGAAAGCCGAGATCGAAACGCTGAAACGGCTGGAAGGACTTGCGCTGGCGCTGCGGCGCAGCGGCGAGGACCGCAAATGGAAGGAGCTCGCAAGGCTGTTGCAGACGGTCTTCATGGCCGGACCGGCAACTGGCTGCGTAGCGGAAGATCGGCCGCCCTACGGTTCCGGGCCCATCCCGCCGCCATCGCCATCCCCGCACCAGAAACTGGTTCTCTTCACCGAGCACCGCGACACGCTGAACTATCTGGAGGCCCGAATTTCGACGCTGCTCGGCCGCCGAGATGCCATTGTCACGATCCACGGCGGCATGGGCCGCGAAGAGCGGATGAAGGCCCAGGAGGCGTTCAAGCACGACCCAAAAGTCCAGGTGCTCCTGGCCACGGATGCCGCTGGCGAGGGCAT
>JAAZAB010000319.1 GCA_012514555.1 Lentisphaerota bacterium | reverse complement strand
TCAATCCGCCATAGCAGCACGCAGTTGAGGTTTCGCGGGCCGCCAATCCCGTCCGGCGCGGGCAACCCCATGTGCCGCGCCAGGTCCAGCACTTCTCCGGAAAGCCGGACGCCCTTGGCGGGCGCGGAGCGGCCGGCCACCCGGAACCGCGCGGGCATGCGCGCGGCGCTGTCAAGCGGGATTGGAAACCAGGCGCTCTCTCCTTTTGGGGCGAAAAAGGGCCCCACCAGTGTCGCACGCCGCAACTGACGGTCAACGCGCGAAAGCATTTTTCGGCCAGGCATGATATGATTCCCCCGGATTCTGAATTCTGTCTTCTGACCGCCTGGTTTGTTGCCATGCGTCGTGGATAAACCGCCGCAGCGGCATTGTCGCCGCTTTCCTCTCCTGTCATCCGCGCCGCCGGCAGCACGGTGCCGGCTACTGCGCCTTTTTCAGGACAATGGCATATAGCGCCACAAACGGGCCCGCGTGCTGGTTGATGCCGTCGGTTAGCATTTCAATTTTTACGGTATTCTCCGCCTTCACCAGGTTTCCGGGCATCGCGAATTTAGCCGTCTTTACTGCTCGGAACTCAAGGTTGCAGGAGCCTTCGTAGACGCTTGTTCCGTTAAGCGAAATCCGAATATTGATCGGCGCGGGATCCCCGTAGAACTCCGGCTCCTGCTCGCCGCAGACATGGATATCATAAGCCGTGCCTGCCTCGCCCGCGAAAGGAAACCTGACCCGCGAAAGGGCTTCGGTCTGAGCGCCGCGCATGATGGTCGAGCCGATGCAAACGGCAGGGGAAATGAAAATGTCGCCGGCTGACTCGTTAAGCCCGATTTCCTTTTCAGCGCGGGCCCGTGATTCGGCGATTTTTTTCGCGTAAATCCTGGTGAAGTCGGGTTTTGCCTTCGCGGCGTCAGCGATCTTCATGGCAAACCCGACGCCGGCCGCGAAATAGCCCGGCATCTTCTCCAGCGCCTCGGGATTGTACGCCTTGGCCCGGTTCCAGCGCTCCTCGGCGAACTTCGCTATTCGTTCCAGTTCCGGGATTTCCGCCAGGGCTTCGGGCGTGATGGCGCCGTACCTGTACTTGTCCAGCTTCGCCAGTTCCAGGCTGGCGGGATGCAGGATGTCGAACATCTTTTCCCCGTACAGCATCGCCATGGCCTGGCGGATGGACCGCTTCGGGTCATAGCCCTTCACGTTCCAAAGGCAGTCCGCGCCCGTGGAGAGGATGCTGGCCCCGGCACGAACGTCCGTGTTCAGATAATAAAGCGAAATGTCTCCGTAAAATCCGTCGTAATACCAGTCCCGGAAACCCGTCATCTCCTCCGCTATGTAATTGTAAGCGTTGTGCAGGCCCGGCCGGTTCTGCCAGTACGCGGGTTTCTGTCTGATCAGGCCGGTGATCCAGTCCATGTCCTCACTGCGGAGCTTGTACGAGACCACGCGGTGGCCCGTCCAGAAAATGTAGAGCCCGGGCTGGTTCATGTGCCTGCCGATCTCGGCAAGATATTCGTCGCGGGTCTGCTCCGGGCGGCTATTGAGGCCCTGGCTGTAAAAAGGCCCCCAGTAGTAGGGCGGGCAGTAGATCATCTCGAAATCGGGATGGCTTTTTTTCAGTTCCGCGAAGAGGCGGCCCAGGTATTTCGCGTCCTGTTTCGCGGCCGTGCCTGAGATTTTCACATCCTGCGGGTGCATCGGGAAGCGGTTGTCGTCGTAATTCCAGAATACATTGCACCCGTTTTCCGCGAGCTCCGAGAAAACCTCCCTGTGAAACGCGCGGGTGCGTTCGCTCGTAAGCGGGAAAATCTGCGGCTCGATGACGTTCTTGACGTCTATGAAGTGTTTTATCCCGAACGCGCCAAGCTGCCGGGTTGCCGCAATCGCGGCCGCCCGCGTGATCGGGCTGCGATACTCGTTGAAGCCGCCCGACAGGATCGTGTCCATTTTCGAAAACAGGGCGTGCTCCGCCGTTCCCCTTTCGCACCTGTTCAGCACATCCGGCCAGTCCTCGATCCGGCACACGCGGATCGCCTTCTTTTCACGGTCTATCAGCTGGATCAGGCTTACAACACCCCATGTGGCGCCGAGCTTGTCGCGCCCGTTGATTACCGCGCCGTCCCTTGTCACGGCAAGCGCGTAGCCCTGCGGCCTGTCGGGGGCGGCCGGCGTCTTTTCGGAATTGATCTTCACAACGAATCCGGGCTGGCGCTGAGATGCGTCCGCGACCTTTACCTCTATTCCGAACAGGTTGAGCTTCAGGCGCAGGAGCGCCGCGCGCGCGTCGTCCTCCTTCATGCCGCCACCGAGCTCCAGCGTCACGGTTTCCAGTGAAACGAACTCCTCCGTGTACTCCGCGTTCTGCGCGGCAGGAAATACCTTCGCCCCGGAATGCCGCGGCAGCTTCAGGTCGTCCATGTTCAGGCCGTCCAGAAAAAACAGAACCCCTTTTGCATGATCGGCCGGGGTTGTTTCCTCATATCTCCTCGGCCCGCGCCACACCTCCTTCTCCAACCGGATTTGCGCCGTTTCCCTCAGATATTTCACCATGGCCGCCTGGTCCTTCTTCAGAAACATCGCTGACGCCATGCCCAGCAGCGCGTTGGCCTTATGCAAACCAGTCGTCTTTTCCGCCTTCAGGACGTACTGGAACTGCTCGATTGCCGGGTCCGGCTTGTTCTCGCACAGATACGCGGTGCCAAGGTTATTGCGCGTGTCCCAGTCAGACGGGTCCAGCTTCAGGATTTCCCGGGCTGATTGGAGAAAATCCAAGCGCATCTTTTCCAGTTCGGCCTCCGGTTTCAGATCGGCGAACCGCGCCTTTAGCTGCGGCGTCCATGTGCTCCACTGGGGATAGCAGGCGGCGCCTTTTTTCTTCAGCTCCGCGATCCTGGCCTTGGTCTCGGGGCTCAAAGCCGGGGCGGCGTCCGCCCCCATGGCATTCGGCGTTCCCGCGGCTGCCAGCAGCAGGGCCGGCAGCAGGCATACAAACGCCATCCCCGTCCGATCTCTCCGGAAAATTTCAATCGTTTTCACGTATCCTCCCTTCTTGATTTGCCGAACTGCCCTCTGGGTAGTTCCTGTCAATGACGGCATTCACCGTTGCGGCCCAGCTTGTCAGGGTCCCGGGGTTGTTGGCGATCGTGCTGATGTCCTTGAGGACGAACTCCAGCGTGGTCCCGTTCTCTTTGCAGGCCTCGCAGTAGCGCGCAATCTCCTGTTCGACCGGCGCGGGATTGAAACGGGGCGTTGCCACGAACGCGGGATTCGGCTTCGCGGCCATCACGAAATCGGGGCCGATGCTCTCGGCCGCCCGGCGCGGATCGGCCCAGGGCGTTATAGATATTTTACGCAGGTTCTTGAAGCGCCTGCGCAGAATGTCTATCTTGCCGTCCAGCGGCTCGCAGCAGCCGTAGTAAAGCAGGCCGCAGTCCCTGAACAGCTCCTCGTTGTATGCAAGGTCGAACTCGTCGTGCATGCCTGGTGACACCGCGCTGAATATCTGGGCGGAACAGCGCCCCCAGGAGTCCCTGGGCCGCACGCGGCCGGCGAAATCGGCAGCCGGGAGCTCCTGGGCGCAGGCCGGCGTGCAATGCAGTAGAACCGGGTGCGGATCGAGCAGTTCCTGTTCCTCAAGCTGCCTGAACCCGGACCTGGCGATTTCCATGAAACGCCGGGCAATCTTGTGCATGAATTCCGGGCGCGCGGCCAGGTCCATGAGCAGGTTTTCAGCGCCGCGGAACACCGCGATCTCATCCCAGATGTTGTATCCCAGCGCGCCGCAGCCTGCAAGCTCCACGCCCATGAGCCCGGCAAACACTTCGCGGGCCGCCGCAAGCGCTTC